>CAXZAB010000001.1:0-30542 GCA_964293715.1 uncultured bacterium
CGCGCCAGAGAATCTCAGCAGCTATCTCAGTGGTAGCGTATTAAAACTCCGCTGGGACCAAGTTCCCGGCGCCGTCCACTACAATGTTTATTACTCGGATCTGCCGCAAGGACCCTTCACCACCTTGCTAAGCCAGGTCTTTGATAACGATCTTAGTGATGGTTTTGTGCAGACCGACCTTTCCGGAATCGAGCCACGACGGTTCTATCAAGTGAGGGCGGGGAACTAAAGATCATCGAAATAACTGAATAATCTAAGAGGGGGGACCCCCCTCTTTTTGCTATAGTGTGATTTGTGGCTTTGGGGAAACAGGAGATGAGCCTATTTGTACACGATAATGTCTCCAAACTTCCACAAAACCGGGTTATTGAAGCCTTTTCTCAGCACTCACCCTCAAAAATAGATTGACTGTTTTGTTCCGCTTCATAGACTTGTATCAAACAGGTAAAGTACTGTGTGCTATGCCTTAGTTTGACTTTATATCAGGAGAGAATATGCGAAGAGTACTGATCGTGGTGATCTTAATGAGCCTGCTTTTGGGCGCTTGTGGAAAAACGCTGACATCAACCAAGACCAAGATAACATTTTGGCATGGTCTGAGTGGTCCCTTGGGGGATACTCTTACTGCGATGATTATGGAATTTAATCGCAGTCAGGATGAGATCGAGGTGGTGGCAAATCCCATCAGTTCCTATACTGCCCTCTCGCAGAAACTGATGGCTTCGATCCAGGCCAAGAAGCAGCCGGATATCGCTCAGGTCTTTGAGAGCTGGGCTGCGAAGTATATCGAATCCGGAGTCTTATGCTCACTGGAGCCCTTTATGGAAGCAGACGAGGACTTTGGTGAAGAGGACTTACAGGATATGTTCCCGGTCTTCAGGAATTCCAATACTTTCAACGGCACCATCTACTCCATGCCTTTTAATAAAAGCGTGAGAGCATATTTCTATAACAAAGACGAATTTTATCGCCTGGGTCTGGATCCTGACCATTTCCCCGAAACCTGGGAAGAATTCCGCAAAATGGCTAAATTGATGACCCGGGACAGTGATGGCGACAGCGAGATCGACCGTTGGGGTTCAAACTTCAATGTGAACGAATGGCAGTTTATCAATCTGTTGCATCAAGCCGGTGGCAGGATTGTGGATGATGCCGGAAATCCCGCTCTGAATAGCAAAGCCGGGGTGGAAGCGCTTACTTATATCACCGATCTGATGTTCAAGGATAAGAGCGTGTATCTGGTAACGGGATACGACGGTCAAAATGACTTTTTGGCGGGGATCGTGCCCATGTATGAAGGCTCCAGCGTGTCCATCACGCACATGCGCCAGCAGCCCATCAATTTTAATATCGGTTATGCGCCTCTGCCTACTTATAAGACCGATCAAAGCGCCGTTTCAGGCACCAATATCGTCATCTTCAAATCCGGAGATGAGAAACGCGAACGTGCTTCCTGGGAATTTATTAAGTGGTTTACAAATACAGAGCAGACTGCCCGCTGGAGTGTGGAAACGAACTATATGCCGGTGCGGCGAAGTGCTATGGCCAGTGATACAATTCAGGATTTTCTGGGTAAACATCCCCAGTTTCAGGGCATCTATGATCAACTGGAACATGCGGTTTACGAGCCTCAGACCTCCGCTTGGTTTAAGGCCAGACCGGAGCTCAAGCAATCTCTGGAACGTGCTATGAGGGATGAATCTACACCCAAGGAAGCTCTCGATGATATTGCAAAAAAATTTGCAAAGCTGATTGAGGCAGAGTCTAATTAACTCTTTTTGCTTGACAAAGAAAGGGATTTCAAACTTTTGAAACATAGGTTGCCGAAGTGGTGAAATTGGTAGACGCAGAGGACTCAAAATCCTCCGGGCTTCTTGCCCATGCCGGTTCGATTCCGGCCTTCGGCACCATAATTTTCGAGGAGAAAACTGGCAAAATTGCTATTAAGCAGTATTCTATGACCATTAAGGCGATTTGTGCTTCGCAATTATTATTGGACTATGTGTGCGAGGGGACAAGTCATAAGCAAATACACAGGGATGTCTTCAAGGCCCTGCTGACACAAAAAAGCAAACTCTGAATTTGTGGAGGAATAAAATGTCTATCAGACATATCATAATCACATTCTGCCTTGTTTTACTGGGAATTGCGCCTTTGGCAGCTATCTCACAAGGCTCACTGCTCTTTCTTACATTTGAACCTGGTGGCCGTGCCAATGGCATGGGCCGGGCTTATACCGCAGTAGCGGACGATGCTTATGCCATGTGGTGGAATCCGGGTGCTACCGCTTTTAACCGCAAGGGTCAACTTGCCTTTAACCATATTCCTTGGCTGCAAGGCTCCGGGCTGAACGATATGTTCTACGAATACCTGGGCTGGAATCAGTATTTCGAGGATATAGGCAATCTTAATGCGCATATCGTGCTCTTGGATGCAGGAACTCAGGAACAGACGGACTCCAGTGGTGGCCCCTTAGGTGATTTCCACTCTTTTGATATCGCCGGTGCCCTGGGTTATTCCTATGAAGTGATCCCTGCCAAATTGGGTGTGGGTGCAAACTTTAAGGTCATTTACAGCTATTTGGCACCAGCCACTGGCTTTACAGATTCTGAGGGCAAGGCTTTCAGCTTTGGTTTCGATCTGGGAGCAAAGTATCTGGATCTGGCTAATATCGAAGGCTTGGATCTGGCTCTGGTTATCCAAAATATGGGTCCTGATGTGACTTTCGTGGACCAGGAACAGGCAGACCCGGCTCCGATGACGGTGCGTATGGGAGCGGCTTATACAGTAATGGATAATCCCTTCAACAAGCTGATCGTCTCCGCTGAAGCCAGTAAAATGCTGGCCAATGAAGATAACTTCTTCGCGCGTTTTGGCACAGGCTGGAAATATATGGATGAAATGATCTACGGCGTGGGTGCAGAATATACTTACCTGCAATTGATCTCGCTCCGCGGCGGTTATTTCCTGGATGATGCAGGCAGCATCTCCGGTCCCAGTTTTGGCGCCGGATTCAACTATTCCTTCAGCGAACGCTATAATCTCTCTATTGACTTCTCAATGGTTCCCGCTGGCGAACTCACTGATTTTAACAAAGTGTTCTCCATCGGATTTGAATATTAAAGTACAATCGTGCTTACGGAAGCGGGCCTTACCTGGCCCTGCTTCTGTATAGCATACAGCTCAAAGCTATGAGTGGTGCAAAATGAAAGACAACAGTAAATATACCGGCTGGATGCGAGCCTCGCTCCTGATGCTCTTTACGCTAATCAGCCTGCAGCTCTTTGCTCAAAAGATGGTGCTTTCACCAGCGGAGAGTGGCCCCAAACCAAGAAGACATCCCTATACGAAACAGCTGCGCGGGCCTCAGATGCAAAGACAAATTCAGCCCGGCAAAGGCCAATATGAAAGACTCCTCGTGATCCTGGTGGATTTTCAGGAAGAAATAATCGACGATCCTATTACTACCGGTAATGGCAAGTTTCAGCTGGAGCCGGATCCTGATTATGTCCACAGTATCGGTGCCCCTCCTCATAACCGCGAGTATTTTGAAGCCAATCTGGAAGCTATGCGATATTACTATCTGGCTGTTTCGGCCGGAGCTTACGAGCTGGAATATGAGGTCTGGCCCAAAGACAACGCGGCTTATACCCTGCCTCACAGCATGGCTTATTACAATCCCGTGGGTGCCTCTTCAGATGAATTTGTCACGAAGATGGAAGAGTATTTTACTACATCCTTTCAAACGGCAGATCAAGACGACCCTGCAATTGACTTCGGCCATTACGCCCATTATATGATCATTCATGCCGGTTCAGACTGGCAGCATGATGTGTTGGGCGATACTCCCGCAGACTTGCCATCTTTCTTTATCCGCGTGCCGGAAGAGAAGAAAGTGATGGTAGATGATGGACAAACCGCAATCTATCACGCTTGCAACGTTCCGGCCACGATCTCGCAGGATTTTAGTGTATCTTCCGAGGGGGGCGTCAATATCCATTCCGGTTACGGAGCCCTGAATTCCGTGATGTTCCATGAATTTGGACATTCCCTGGGTCTGGTGGATCTGTATAACGTAAGGAATGCTTACCCCATGGTGGGGGCTTTTGATATTATGGACAGCGGTGGAGCCGGAATCTTGGTGGATGAGCTGGCCAATAAAGATCTGGTCTATGTGGAAGGTATGTTACCCGCATTGCCGGGAGCTTTTAGCAGGCCACTGCTCTTTGAAGACGATTTTATACGCCGCGGACTCATGATAGAATTATCCGATTTGGAGCCCTTCAGTCCTGTGGAGCTTCCCGCCAGCAGCCTTATGCAAGGCCCAGAAACAAAGCCGACTCTCATCCGCTTCCCGATCGGTCCCAAAGAATATTATCTCATCGAAAACCGCAGTGTGGATCCCGACGGAGATGGATTTACAGCTGTGTTTGGGGCTTTGGATGGCAGGGTGGTGCTTTATCCCACAGCTTTTGATGATCCCACCAATCAGCCTACTTACGAATACGATTATCTCTTGCCTTCATTTATCAAGACAGATGGCTCTGCAGTAGGCGGCGGCATCCTGGTCTGGCATGTAAATGAAGCGATTCTCTTTGACGAGGGCAGAGTGCTGGAGGATGGCAGTTTCTGGTCAAATTTTGAAAATAACAGTATCAATACAGATTTTAACCGTCCCGGAGTAAGCGTCTTGGAAGCGGATGGCCTGCGCGATTTGGGCGAACCGTATTCCATGTATTGGACGGGAACTCCCTATGAATATTTCCATGGCCGCAAAGCCCTTTTGAACGGGAATGGACTCTTTGTAAACTGGTCACAGGAAGCTTGGCGCCCCCGTCTCAGCTCGGTTACAAAGCCTGCCATGCTGGCTACAAATGGCTTGGGCAGTATGTTTTACCTGGATGATATCTCCAATCCTGCCCCCGTGATGACTTTTGAGCTGAAAGCCGGGCTTTTTGAGGATTTGTTTACCCAGACCCTCCCGGGCTATCGTAGGCCAGCCAGCCCGATCAATACAAGTTACAGTGATATCTCCATCCCATATTACGGAATTTCCGGTATGACTTTGTACAGCTATATGAACCAGAGCTGGCAAGACATTTTGGGGCCCAATACTATGCCGGTGGAGACCTGGGATTTCCCCCTTTTGAGTGTAGATAGCAATTCTGACGGCTATGATGAACTCGTGGGAGTGAGCGGCAGCAACATGCATTTCATGGATTTTGCGGACACCAATATTTCCAGCCACAGCATCACTTTCCCGGATAGCCTGTCACAACCCTTTGCCAAGGACAATGCAGTTTATGCTCACTGCGAAAACTGTCTGTATAAAATCAGCGGGTTTGAAATTGAGGACTATCTTTCCATAGACGGAATCAAAAAAGTCGCTATCTTCGATGAGCATATTCTGGTACTCAGACAGCGGGATTTCTTTATCTTCAACGCTACAGACTTTGAGCCAGAACTCGATAAAATGGAGCTACCGGATGACTTTGGCAGGTATGAACCGGTGGTCTATCAACCCTCTTACGAGCAGACACCAGGGAACATGGTGAACAATCCATTCCAGGTATTTCTTATCTCCGATCGTGGAGACATCTATGCTTTCCATGGATGGGCCTGGGGAGAAAATGCCACACCATATCCAGGATATCGTCCGCCGCCTGCTCTGCAAAAAATATTTACCAATACCACAGAGTATTTGCCTACTGAGTTAGCCCTTTTTGCACCTGACCGGGGTGGTGTCCGCCTCGCTTTTGGTTTGGGCAACCGGGCTTATCTCTTGGGAGCAAATGGCTATCTTTCTTTCGGATTTCCAATCTATCTGGATCAGCTTACTTTGGCCGGTGGAAAGCATCCCAAAATCTTGAACCTGCAGGATCAGATCGTGATTTTGTATCCGGTCACAGATCAGGGCTATGTAGCGCTGTCTGAGACTGGGGAGCTTTTGCCCCAGAAGTCACTGCTTTATCCCTGCGCTCAGGCTTTTGAAGACCCGTCAAATCAAGATTATCTGTATTATGATGAGCTCAATCAGCAGCTCCTGTGGTATTATGCTCTGAGAGCTTCTGAGGGCAGGGGCAGCCGGGTCTATATTCACAGTTTGGCAGCCGAGAAAAACCCCATTTTGTGGAGCGGATATCGAAATAGCGAAAGCGGAACCTTATATCATATCATCGATGCGGATACACCCCCGCCCTCGCCTACAGACTTTGACGCCTATGTATTCCCCAATCCTGTAAAATCGGGTTTATTCAGACTCCGTCTTAGCGGCATGGGCTGGCCGATAAAGATTAATATCTATGATATAGCCGGATCGAAAGTGTATTCGGATGAGCTGAGGCAGTATGGAAATAAACATGATCTTGAGCTTGATTCTAAAGGATTCAGCTCTGGAGTCTACATAGTGCATGTGAGTAGCGGTAAAGGTCATAAAACATTTAAATTTACGGTAGAGAAATAAAGGAAGGAGCAAATGCGAAAGATATTATTATGTGTTCTGTTGGTGAGCCTTTTGGGCTGCCTGGTGGCGAAGGATAAAGAAGATTGGATTTGGGGAGATCAGCAAGAGACTGAAGAACAGACCCCGGATGCAGAATTCATCAAAGTGAATTATGAGAAGAGAAACCCTCGTATAGCGATGCTGATGTCAGCCCTGGTGCCTGGCGCAGGTCAATTTTATGCCGATAGATCGGCTCTCACCACGTATATCTTCCCCGTTATCGAAGTTGGCATGATTGCTGGTATCTTTGCTTTTCAAAAAATAGGCAATGACAAAACCAAGGATTTTGAGCGTTATGCAAATCAGGAAACCATATCGTACATGCTGGGCGATGGCATTAGCACAGTCAATACTACACGCTACAGTCGTGAGCGCCAAACCCGCATCGAAAGCATCCTGATGAACCTCAATCCGGTGGATATTTACGAGCGTTCCTATTTCCGTCTGGACGGTGATAACACCCAGCATTTTTACGAAGATATCGGCAAATACCCGCATTATGTCTTTGGTTGGGCAGATTGGTATTACACTTTTGCCACCGAAGCTGACGGCACCCCCGCTGACCCAATTTGGTATCCTGAAGGCCACAGTGAAGAACCGCCCGATCCAAGCTGGAAGTGGCGCGGAAACTATCCGCTCTGGGGAATCAATACCGGTGTTCCGGTGGAAATCAATACCCATGCCTCCAGCCCTATGCGCGAGCATTATGTAGATATGCGCAATGAGGCCAAAGATGCCTATAAGATTAGCGATTACTTCAGATTTGGTTTGGTTTTTAATCATCTTGGCGCAGCTATAGATGCGATCAGGGTGACCCGCAACGTAAATCGCGGTTCGCTCACAGACAGTGGTGTGCGCATGCAGTATTACACCACAATCCATGATCAGAATATCACACCTACGCTTGGTCTGAACTGGAAATTCTAATGAGTTTACATAAACCAAAACGCCTGAGCCTGATTGGTATCCTGCTGCTCTTGCTTACCAGCGGTAGCCTTGCGGCCCAGTCCCGGATCACCTTTATCGGAATGAGTGCTTTGGTTCCCGGCAGTGCTGAAATTGCCATGGGCAAGACGAATCGCGGAGTAGCTTTGCTCTTATCAGATGTTTTGGCTACCTACTCCTTTTTCAAGACGAACCATGATATGGATTTGAAAAAGGATGCCTACAAACAATATGCCCAGAGCTATGCAGGGGTACCTTTGGATATGCCTCAGGGGCACTATCAGGCGATTCAGGACTACATCAGCAGTGAAGCTTATAACGATTTTCAGGATATGCAGGCCAGAAACTTCTTTATGATCTATCATAATGACATTCAGGCTTATATAGACTATATTGAGACTCATACCTATACTGGCGAAGAAAGCTGGCAATGGCAATCCCCCATGCACTGGGAGACTTACATAGATATGCGTAAAGGACATCAGAGGATCAAGATCAGCCATACTCTGGCTCTGGGGATGATGCTCTTAAACAGGGGCATCAGCATCATCGATACTGCCATCCTGAGCAAGAATGCGAGTCTCTATGCTTCTCCAAATGGCGCGGATGGTATGATGTTGAATTACGAAATGAGGTTTTAATGCGCAAGAAACATACGATTATCATCCTGCTCGTTATCCTTTCCTTTAGTGGATTATGGGCTCAGGGAAAAGATCTCCTGCTGTCTTTGGCAGTGCCCGGATTTTCGCAAGTTAGGCAAGGCCAGAGCTATGGCTATGTGATGCTGGCCGCGGAAGCAGCTTTGATCGGCACATCCTTGTATTTAAATAGCGAAGCCGATCTTTTGATGGATGAATCTTACACCCATGCCTTGAAATTCGCCGGGGTCAATCCCGCGGATTATGACAAGGAATTTTTGAAGAACCTGGGCAAATACAATAGCAGCAGCTTTGATGCCGATGGTTACAATGCCACGATCCGGCGCGAAGCGCAAAGGCTCTTTCCGGGTGATCCAAGTGCTCAGCAGAGTTATATTGATGAGCATGCCTATGGCGAAAACCGCTCCTGGAGATGGCAGAGCATCGATAAGCGCTCTGAATACAACCGTATGCGCAACAATTCCCAAGACCTTGAATCCTACGGCAAGCTCGTGGTGGGAGTGATCATTCTGAATCACCTGGTCAGCGGGATCGACGTCTTAAGGTCAGGGGCGCAGGGACGCAGGACAGATCTCAGCGTGGACGTTCATCGCAATGCTCCTATGCTTAAAGTCTCTGTGAAGTTTTGATGATGAACAAAAAACCGCGAATCCTGCTCTGTGTATGTGGCGGCATTGCTGCCTACAAGGTCATAGACTTGGCCAGCCAGCTCTACAAGGGCGGCTATGAGATTCGCACCATCCTCACCGCAGCGGCTCAGCAATTTGTGAGCCCGCTCAATTTTGCCGCCATTACCCATTCCTCTGTGCACAGCTCTTTGTGGGAAGATGCAGACCCTATTCCGCATATCTCTTTGGCAGATTGGGCAGATCTGATCGTGGTGGCACCGGCTACAGCCAATGCTCTGGCAAAATCTGCACACGGGCTGGCCGATGATCTGCTTTCTAGTGTGCTGATTGCTCATACGAAACCGATTTTATGGGTACCGGCAATGAACGTAAATATGTACTCAAATCCTGCCACACAGGCCAATCTTAGTATTTTACGGGAACGTGGACACCACATTCTGGAGCCCGCCACCGGCATGCTGGCCTGCGCCTATGAAGGCAAGGGAAAATATCCGCCCAATTTTGAAGTGTTTTATGCCATCCGCAGCTATCTTCATTCTGGAAAAGACCTTACCGGTAAGAAGGTAATGGTAACCGCCGGAGCCAGTGTGGAAAACATCGATCCCATGCGCATGATTACAAACCGTTCTTCCGGCAAGATGGGGATTGCCCTGGCCCGGGCTTTAAGCCTGCGTGGCGCCCAGGTGAGCCTGATCTATGCTCAGGTGACACAGGACATACCCTATCATCTTTATGAAGCTGTGCAGGCCTTATCTGTGGATGAGATGTACAACCAGGTGATGGCCCGAGCCGGGAAGATGGATTGGATCATCAAATGTGCCGCTGTATCGGACTACAAGCCCAAAACAGCTTATGCAGACAAGCTCAAAAAAGGCGGAAATCTGACCCTGGAATTAAGTTCTACCCCCGATATTTTAGCAGAGCTTGGAAAAATCAAAAGTCCCGGGCAAAAGCTGATCGGCTTTGCCGCCGAGACCCAGGACCTGGCGGAAAATGCGCTTAAGAAACTGAAGAGCAAGCATCTTGATCTCATTATTGCCAATCATTTGAGCAACGCCGGGAAAAGCACCAATGCCATTCAGATTATCTCTGATAAAGCCGAGCCTTTGCACCTTGAAGGCGACAAATTTGAGCTTGCTCATCTAATAATAGACCGGATACTTAAGCTATGAATGCTTTAATGATTACCGGGGCCAATTCACAGATCGGCAGCTATCTGGCCCGCCAATACGAAGCTGAAGGAAGAGACCTCATTCTCTTATATCATAAAAACGACCATCGCATAGCGGATCTCAAATCCTTGAAACTCGCTGTGGATCTTAGAGACCTTAAGGCTTTGCAAAAGCTGGTCTCAGAACTGGACGGCGATATCGGTGGGCTCATCCACTGCTCTGCTATTCGTAGTGAAGATGCGCAGCCTTTGGCTGAGACGGATCCGCTGCAATTCAAACGGGTCTTTGATGACAACTTTTACCCTGCTTATAATGTTTTAAAAGCCCTCTTGCCACAAATGCTGGCCCAACATTTTGGACGTGTGATCTTATTCAGTTCGGAAGTTACACGCAGCGGCCTGGTGAATGGCTCCGCTTATGCAGCCTCCAAAGCTGCCATAGCGAATATGGCGAAAAGCGCGGCTTTGGAATGCGCTTCGCTCAACGTTTTGATAAATTGTATCTCGCCGGGGCCAGTGGAAACCGAGCTGGAAGAAGATTTCAGCGGCACCTATCTGGCTTTCCGTAAGTCTTATTTTGCCGAGCATCTCGCCAAAACGGCATCCCATCAATTAATCTCCACTGCTGAGATCAAGCAGGTTGCCGATTTTCTGATTTCAGAAGAGATTAGAACCCTGTGCGGCGAAGAAATCTTCCTTACTGGGGGAAAATTATGAAAAAGCTTTTATTTCTGGCAATCTTGCTCGTCAGCCTTAGTCTGCATGCCGAGGCCTTTATGGATGGTGAAAAGCTAACCTTTAAAGTGAAATACGGCATCATCAGTGCCGCGGAAGCCACTCTGGAGGCCCGCACCTCTGTGTATCAGGGTACTCCCGTCTGGTATCTCAGCACAAACGCCAAGACTTACTCTTTCTTTGACAAATTCTTTAGAGTGCGGGACCGGGTGGAATCCTGGTGGAACAAAGAATCCCATTTGCCCCACAAATTTGCCAAAAACCTGCATGAGGGTAATTACCGACAGCACCGGGTGCATATTTACGATCATCCCGCCGCTGCCACCACCTATCAGAGATGGTCCTTCAAGGAAGGCATCTTCAATAATTCCGAGATGGATATGCCCCGCGATTCCCAGGATATCTTAAGTGCATTTTACTATGTGCGGAATCAGGATCTGCAGGTGGGCAAAAGCGTGATGGTAAACATCACTGCCGATGGCCGGAATATGCTTACCGAAGTAGTGGTTCATCGCAAAGAAAAGCTCAAAACTATTTTTGGCGAGGTAGAATGCCTGGTGATAGAACCCAAACTGCGTGGTGAAGCTCTCTTTAAGCAGACCGGAAACATCTATATCTGGCTCACAAACGATCAATATAAAATCCCGGTGAAGCTGGAAAGCAAAATCAGCTTTGGCAGCTTTGTTGCCACTCTGGAAAGTGCACAGAAGGTTCCCCTTAAATTGAAATAATGAAGCCAGATCTCCTTAGCAAGGCGGCTTACCATTACGATCTACCGCAGAATTTGATCGCCCAATATCCTCTTTCCAAACGGGATCAATCCCGCCTTATGCATCTTAACCGAACCGCCCGCAGTATCGCAGACCGACAGTTCAAAGACCTTACAGAGGTTTTGCAACCTGGCGATCTGCTGGTCTTGAACAACAGCCGGGTATTTCCGGCTCGTCTGTTTGGTTACAAAGCCAATGGAGTGAAAATCCAGGTGCTGCTGCTGTTTCCTTGTGATGAAGAAAATACCTGGAAATGCCTTTTGCTACCCGGCAAAAGAGTGAAGCAAGAGCAGTGGCTCACCTTTTCGGAAAATCTGAAAGGCCTGGTCTATCCGGAAGACTACGATGGTATGCGTAAGATCAAATTGAGTTTTGAGGGAGATTTTTGGCAAGAGATTGAAAAAATCGGCCATATCCCGCTTCCTCCCTATATCAACCGCCCCGATGAACAAAGCGACCGGGGACGCTATCAAACCGTGTATGCCTCACAGAGCGGATCTGTGGCAGCTCCCACTGCCGGTCTCCACTTTACCCCAGAACTGCTCCAAAAACTAAAAGACAAAGGTGTACTTTTTACAGAATTGACCTTGCACGTAGGCATTGGCACTTTTCGTCCGGTGAAAACAGAAAGAATAGATGAGCACATTATGCACAGTGAATGTGTAGAAATTTCCACAACCGCCGCTGAGGCTGTAAACAAGGCCAAACGTGAAGGGCGCCGGGTAATTGCCGTAGGCACCACCAGTGTGAGAAGTCTGGAATCCTTCTGGAACGGCGAAAAACTGCTTGACGGAAATCGTTGGACAGATATTTTTATTTATCCGGGTTATAAGTTTTGCGTACCGGACGCAATCATTACGAACTTTCATCTGCCGGAATCCACTTTGCTGATGATGATTTCGGCTTTTGCGGGTTACGATTTTATAATGGAGGCTTACCAGCAGGCTGTCGCCAAGCGCTACCGCTTTTTTAGCTATGGCGATGCTATGTTGATAGACTTATGAAAGAAAGATCTTATTTTTATTATGGCGAACTCGATAGCACGATGCTGGAGTATAGACGGCTACAGGACTGTTGCGAGGGCCTCATCTGTGTGCGTACAAACACGCAGGATGATGGCAAAGGCAGAGGCGACAAGGTTTGGCTGTCTCCCCCCGGGGGCTTATGGTTTACGTTTGATTTCAAGTATCCGGAGTCCGTGCCTTCTTTTGCACTCTTCATAGGTTACTGTCTGCACCGTGAACTTATCCGGCTTTTTGCCCCGCTGAATGGTGCTTTGCAAATCAAGTGGACAAACGACATTATGTACAGTGGCAAGAAACTTGGCGGCATTCTCTGTAAGCATCATCCCGGCCATTATGTGATAGGAATCGGCATAAATACAAATAATGAAATCGACTCGGAATTAGGCAAATTTGGCGCCACCGGCCTGAAACAGATCTTAGGATGCGAGATCTCAAACGAGCAGCTCTGCTATAGCCTCATCGAGGCGGTGGAGAGTCAGGAAAAGATTTTATCACATAGCATTACCTATATCACCTATTGCAATGAACAGCTTTTTGGCAGAAACCGTGTAGCGCACATAGATGTGGGCACAGCCCCTTACGATGCTGAGATTTTAGGAATAGACCTCACCGGCGCCCTGATTATCAGAAAAAGCAAGGGAGAAATCATCAATTTACACAACGGTTCAATCTTGGGTCTGCAAGCTTTTTCTTGACAGATAGCCCCAAACCAAAACATTGTGATAGAACATAAAATTAATATATGGACCCTGGAGGATCTAATGAACAGATTGTTGCTGATGGCCATGGTTACCTTGGTGCTGTTTTCAGCCTGCTCGGTAAATAGTGGCTTACCACAACCTACAGAACCGACCGAAGCCTTTACTGGAATTCCCACAAAAGTAGCTATACTACCACTTAAGACCATGGATGCGAGAAGCCGTAATATTCGCAAAATCCTCGAAGTTCGTGATTTAGAGTATGTATTTACCGCTTATCCTCAATTTGAATTGATGGATATGGAAGAAGTAAACCGTCAATTTAAAACCTTTGGCAGCCCGGATGTCGATGATATGCTTCCCGAAGAAATGCAGGAAGTAGCAGACGATTTGGGCGTCAATGTGCTGATTACCGGTAATATCTCAGCTACACGCGCAGATCTTTTTGCCATTGCTATGAAGTTTTACAGCACGCGTACCCAGGAATTGCGTCAGGTAAACTTCAACGTACCCAATGTCAAAGAACAACGTTGGGCTATGCTGAACAAATCTCTTATGACCGATCTGGATAGCTTCATTTCTACTGAAGTGGACAAAATCTTCAACTTTGCTACAAACTTTTATGCCGCCGGCAATTACCCTGCGGCGGAACAACAGCTTCAGACCGCTATTGGCTTGGATCCTGAAAACATAGAGGCATATTACTATCTCGGTGCCACCTATTACAAAACAGATCGTTATGATCTGGCCGAAGATAATTTTAACCATGCTCTTACGATCGATCCCACTCACTTTAAGAGCCTCGTGATGATGAACGAAATGTATGAGAAAACCGGTGATGACCTCAAGCGCATCGTCGTGATGGAAAAAATCGCCGCGATCAACGAAGACGCAGAATTGTGGCTGGCCATCGGTAATCTTTATGCTGAAGCGAACAAACTGGAAAAAGCTCAGAGCGCCTTTGAAAACGCTCTTGAGATAGACGCGGACAATCCTTTGGTAAAAGCCCGTCTGGCCTTCCTGCTTTATGATCAGCAGCGTTTCGTAGATGCCCTTCCTTATCTGGAAAGTGCCTATGACAGTTTCCCGGAAAATGATCTGATCTCCAGACGCCTGGCTGTAGCATATCAGCGCAGCGGCCGTATGGATCAAGCCATTGCCCGTTACGAATCTTTGATCGAAAGTAATCCTACAAACGTGCAAGCCTATCTGAACGTGGTGAGCTTATATCGCAACCAGGCTCAGGAAGCTTCCAGTCAGGAAGAGAAAAACACGATCAACGCCAAGGCCATATCTACCATGCGTAAATTGATTGCCGTGGATAGCGATAATGCCATGAGCTATCTCAATCTGGCCAGCATCTATCTGGCTCAGAGCAAATACGCAGACGCTGAAACCAATGCCACTGCTACTTTGCAAAGAGACCCCAGTCTCTATCAACCTTATGTAATCTTGGCTACAGTAAGCCAATCCAGAGGGACCACAGAGTACAACCGCTTTGTAGACTTGGAAAAACGCGCTTCCTCCGCAGTAGGACGCCAGGCTACCCAGCTTTCCAAGGATCGTGATGCTGCAAAATCCTCTGCCAATGCTCATTTCCGTAACGCAGTGCAGCAGCTTACCACAGCCCGCACCTTGACCGTCGAACCAGAAAGTCTGGCCGATATCAACAACCGTTTGTCGGTGCTGAACAATCTGGTAAGTCAAACCACCGTTTATTAAATTAGAACTTCCAATTAGATCTGAAGCCGCTCCCTTGGGTGCGGCTTCTTTTACTTAGCAAGAATTGGTCAAACTTCACTTTTGCCAGAACTTCCGCTCTTACGCTCTTTATGGCTCCCCTTACTCTTTGACTCAAGTTGAAAACAAGTCTGAAGCAATTTCATCCCTTAAGCACGAGCCAAAGTGGGGGAGATGGGCGTAACTCCTGAAAAATATACTTAATTGATGACCTAAGCTACAATTCATGCCATATTTGTTGTGTTTTGGAATACCTCTTGCATACTATAATTGCAGATGTAAAAGCAAGATACAAAAAGGTTGTAATATGAAAAAACTTTCACTTAGTCTTGTCATGGTTTGCACGTTAATGGTGCTTACCGCCGGAATCACACACAGTTATGAATTTTCAAACCCGGAATTTGTCAAAACGGACAAAGGCATTCAGCTTAGTTTGGATGGAGCCCGGAGTTTTGGCGATCCAAGCGAACCAGATTTACCCTGGTTTGGCTATAAATTACTTTTACCGGCTGGGTCTGAAGCCTCTGAGGTCGTGGTAAAACGCTATGGCGAGATTCGCTATAGTCTGGACGATATCATTGTTCCTGTCCAAACCCAGTATCCCTTATCCCATAGCAAGATTGAAGCTTGGGACGAACCTAATGAAGAGATATACCATTCCTCTGCGATCTTCCCCTACAAGGCAGAGAAAGGGCTTACCACAGAGTTTTTGAACGGGCATCCCATAGCCTTTGGAGCATTCTCTCCTTTTGATTACAATCCCCAGGCTAATGAATTGGTGTTTTATTCCAGAATTGAAGTGGAAGTGAATTATATAGGCACATCCAAAGCTATGGCCGCGATGGATTTACTCAAAAAAGATGCTTTTATCATGCAGAGGCTCAAAAACAGTGTGGATAATGCCTCTCAGATTCCCAATTACAATTATGCCAGAGAGACCGGATACGAATATCTGATGATCATAGCTGCCGAAAAGGCAGCGCAATGGCAGCCTCTGGCGGATTTTTATGAAGGTCGCGGCATCTCTGTAAAGCTGAAAGCCGTAGAGCAAATATATACCGAGCTGACAGGGCGGGATCAACAGGAAAAAATCCGCAATTACATCATAGGTTTCTATGATGAAAACCCCTTGCGCTATGTGCTGCTGGGTGGAGATACAGACGTGATTCCGCATCGCGGATTATACGTTTCGATGGGTTCAGACAATACCGATGCCGATATCCCGGCGGATATGTATTATTCCTGCCTGGACGGGTCTTGGAATGATAACAATAATGCTTATTGGGGTGAACCTTTGGAAGCCGATCTTGCTCCCGAAGTTGCTATAGGAAGAATCTGCTATAACAGCGATGCCGAAATAGCAAATCAGATCAATAAAATCTTCATGTATCAGGTGGCTCCCGTGGAAAGTCAGCTCAAACGCGCTGCTTTTGTGGGAGAATGGCTGTGGGAAGGACCTACCTGGGCCGCAGATTATATGGATGAAATGATCGGTGGCTCCAATCATCACGGTTATACCACGGTGGGCGTGCCTACATCCTGGGATATTGAAACTCTTTACGATCGCACATCCGGACAGGCTGATTCCTGGGGTCCCGCTCAAATCCGTCCTCTTTTATCCAGCGGACCGAACCTCGTGAATCATTTGGGACACTCCTATACGGATTACAATATGAGGCTGTCAAACAATCAGGTTTCAGCCACCAGCATCTCCAATGACGGTGCTGCTCAGAACTTTTCCATTTACTTCACTCAGGGCTGTTATGCTGGCAGCTTTGACAACCGGGGTACCAATCCTAATTCCTATGGGGCGGATTGCATCACGGAGAAATTTACCAGTCTGCCTACTTCCGCTGCCGGGATGATTTCCCATTCCCGTTATGGCTGGGGAGTGCAGGGCTCTACCAATGGAGCGAGCCAGTATTTTCACAGGGAATATCTCGATGCCATCTTTGGAGAAGGGATTCACGCTCTGGGTTACACGCTGGTAGATTCCAAAATCGACAACATCCCCTTCATCACAGGTAATCCTGTAATGTATTGGGTATCCTATCAGACCAATCTTTTTGGCTGCCCCGTAACCAGTATCTGGAGCGATACCCCCTCTGCAATGACGGTGAATCTCCCCTCTACCTGGTTGGCAGGATTGAACCAATATGTGCTTCAAACCAATGCTCCCTACGCAGAGCTCAAGATCAAACAAGGCACAGATATGCTGTATGAAGATATCGCCGACGAATCTGGCATCATAAATATCGATATGCTGGAAAGCCTTACTCCCGGATCTTATATGCTCTATCTTACGGCGCCAAACTTTTATCCCAGTAGCCACACTATCTTTGTAACTGCCAGTGATATGCCTTACATAGTGTGTGATAACGTAATGACTTCCGATGAAGACGGCGTTTTGCACACCGGCGAAGAATTGGAGATTTCCATGACTGTCAAAAACCTGGGGATGGTAGATCAGAGCAGCGGAGGCACGATCACTCTCAGCAGTGTGTCCGAAAATATCCAGATTTTGCAGGGTGAATACCACTTTAACGGCGTGAGTGCGTCAGACAGCCTGTATGCAGAAAATGCTTTTCAGATCAAGATCGTGGGCTCTTTTGGAGATCGCGCCGGAGCTACTTTAACCTTCAATACCGTGTATGATGACTTTGCCACGGATTCTTTCCACCGCCTGGAGCTGGCCGCTCCGATTTTGGATGTATTTAATTACACCGTGCACAATAGTGGCGCCTATGCCATGCCAGGGGATACTTCGCAGATCAGTTTCAAAGTCCAAAATACGGGTAGCGGGACAGCCTTTAGCCCGCTAATGATGCTGTTTACCAGCGATAGCACGATCAATACCAGCGTCTATGATCTGGCCCTGCCAGTGGTAGCGAGTGGCGAATATATCGAAGTCGATGATGCCTTTTCGGTATATATCACCGAAGCTGCCCAGTTAGGAACCAGCGTTTTGGTTTCTTACATGCTTTCTTCCGAGAATGGCCTGGTAGCGGAAGGCAGTTTCACCATCCACGTCGGTATGATGAATTACGATTTTGAGCCGGATATGCAAGAATGGGTAAGCATAGATATCAACCAGAGCTTTGTGAATCAGTGGCATCGCAGTAGTGCCAACAACGCCACTACCGGCGGCAGCTATTCCATGAAATTTGGTGGAGCAGGTTCTGCTCAATACGCGGGCAGCGCTTATGGCGCCTTGATTTCTCCGGAGATGACTCTGGGGTACAAGAGCACGCTGAGATTTAAGCATTGGATGGAAGCCGAAAATCATACCAGCTATCCGACTTATGCCTGGGATGGCGGTAATGTGGAAATGTCGTTGGATGGCGGAGCCTGGCACCTGATCCAGCCGCAAGGCTCCTATCCTTATGAAATTTGGAACAATCCGGCTTCTCCCTTCAACACGGGAACTCCGGTTTATTCCGGCAGTTTTGATTGGACAGAAGCAGTATTCGATCTGAGTGCATATTCAGGACCGGTAAGATTCCGGTTTGTCTTTGGAAGTGATGCCTATGTGGGCGGCGAAGGCTGGTATGTGGATGATATCCGTCTCGAAAGCGAGCCTACATCCACTTCAGATGAGACTTCTACACCGGCCGTCCTCACTATGGATCAGAATTTCCCCAATCCTTTTAACCCAAATACCAATATCAGCTTTTCTCTGCCCCAAGCTCAGGCAGTGAAACTCAGCGTCTATAACCTTAAAGGCCAATTGGTGAAGAACTTACTTGACGCCGATTTGCCTGCAGGGTACAATGCGATCAATTGGAATGGGACAGATGACAAAGGAAATACAGTCTCCAGCGGTATTTATACTTACCGCTTACAAAGTGGCGGGAAACAAATCACCCGCAAGATGATGCTAATGAAATGAAAAAATATGTAATACTTACAGGAGCCGGAATCAGTGCTGAATCCGGAATCAAGACATTTAGAGATAGCGGAGGTCTGTGGGAAAACCACGATGTTCAAGCTGTGGCGAGCCCAGAAGGCTTTCATAAAGACCCCAAAATGGTGTGGCAATTTTATAAAGAGCGCTTTCACCAAAGCAATTCAGTAGAGCCTAATGCAGCACATTATGCGCTCAAAAAAATGGAAGAAAATCTGCAGGATCATTTTCACCTGATTACCCAGAATGTGGACGGCTTACATAGCCGTGCTGGTAGTGAAAGGGTGATCGAGATGCACGGCAGCGTAAACACGGCTTTTTGCTTGGCCTGTAGCGCCAATTATCGTGTAGCAGAGCTGGACCTCAGCGTGGATATTCCCCTTTGTGAAAAGTGTGGCAATCGCCTGAGACCAGATATAGTCTGGTTTGGCGAGATACCCTATAACCTCTATGAGATCGAGCAACAGCTCAAGGAATGTGACGTCTTTATGGTGATCGGAACCAGCGGCTCGGTATATCCGGCAGCCGGTTTTGTGATGACAGCTAAGCTCTTTGGCGCGCATACTATTGCGGTGAATCTGGACAGACCTGATAATCTTGGTTTTATAGACGAATTTCATCAGGGACTGTGCACAGAGTCCTTGCCGCCTCTCGTAGAGCGCATAGTAAACAGCCACGAGGGATGAGCTGTTTTTTGAAGGCAGATATTCTGAGCGCTGAGCCAGAAGAAAAGAAACTCAGTCTCAAAAGAACCAAGTAAAGATAATAATGCAGGTCTCATCCTGCACAATGATAAGACAATATGCCGGTTTAGTCAGCTTTTGACTGGGCCGGCTTTTTTTACTGAGGTGCTGCGGGCTGTTTCGCTTTCTTTTTTAGAGTCCCGCTTTTCTGAATGAGGTTTGAGGCTACGATCAAGCTGAGACCTACGATAGTGGCAGGATGAATGCTTTCGCCCAAAATAGTCTTGATCAGCAGCAGGGAAAGGAAGGGAGTGATAAAGACCAGATTTGAGATCTTTGCTGTGTTCTGTGTGAGTTCCAGCGCCTTTAACCACAAGACAAAGGTAAGCCCCATCTCAAATATCCCTACCCAGGCTCCGGCAAGCAGAGCTTTATGGATGATAGCCTCCGGAAGCAAAAGCGGAGCCCTGCTGATGAGAACAAAGACCAGGATCAGGATGAAGCCAAGCAGGAAGTTGTAGAGCAGCTTTACAGTGCCTTCGCGCTTATCTCTCAGATTGACGATCCAATACAAGGCCCAAAGCACTGAAGAGCCCAAAGCCAGAGCCGTTCCCAAGCCGTCATCAAAGTGCAATTTATGAATCTGTCCTTTGGTGGAGATTATCATCACGCCCAGGAAGCTGAGCAGCAGCATCAGCAAATCTTTGAGGCGGAACTTTTCTTTCAGCAGGAAGACAGAGAAGAGGGAGAGCACTATGGCCCAAGTGTAATTCAGGGCTTGAGCTTCCTGTGCCTGTAGTCTGGAATATGCGGTAAAGAGGATCACATAATACAGGAATGGATTGAGCAGCCCGGCAGGAATGGATTTCAGGCAATTGGCCGGCAATTTGCGAAAAGCTCCGGGGGCTGAAATAGCATTGTATAAAGCCAAAAATACGGTGGCTATGAAGGATGAGAAGAGCAAAAGACCGATGGGCGTGAAATGCTGGAGGCTGAGCTTGAAAGCCGTAGAAACAGTGCTCCAAGCCAAAATGGCGAGAGCGGCAAAGATGTAGCTGCGGGTTTGCTTTTCCATCGTCAGGGCACAAAATAAGGGGGCGGAAGCTCCACCCCCGGTTCATAAATCTTCTTAAGTGTGGATTATTTGTCTTTCTTCAGAGACTGCAAAATCTTGGCATAGGTGGTACTAAGAGCAGTATTTCCGGTCTTCGACGCACCTAAAATAATGAATTGCACAGCATCCTGGTTCTGATTGTCCCACTGGTACCATTTCTGAGCATAAGTAATCAGCTCTTCGTATTTTTCCTGTTCATAAAGAATCAAGCAGAGATCGGCAAAGTCTTCATCATTGCTGCGACGATCGATAATCTGTTTCAGGTATTGCACAGTGAGATCTTTGTCTTTAGCCATGAAAGCGATATCTTTGGCATTCAACAGAGTGTCCATACTGCCGGGATCAAGTGACAGAGTCTGTTGGGTGACCTCAAGAGCCTTGTCGTAATCTCCCATTTCATAATAGGCATAGGAGAGATTCTTCAGGTTATCAATATTAGCCGGAGCTTTTGTGCGGGCTTTTGCGAAATACTTGGCAGATTCAGCGTAGTTTTCCTGGTTAAAGTAGAAAGCACCGGTTTCCAGCATATAGTCCAGATTTTCCGGATCTTGTTCGATGAGAGTAAGTAGAATTTCTTCTGCTTTGGCAGGATCTTTCAGCTCATTTTGATAGATGTCTTTCAGACGGATCATGGGCTCATAACGAGCGGGATTGAGTTTGTTTGCCAGTTCAAAAATCTCCATAGCTTCCCGGGTGTCGCCTGCTTCCAGAGCGGTATCTCCCGCACGGTAGATACGGGTCCAGGCACCTTCACGGCGACGGGTCATGTCTCTGATATCCAGGCGCTCTTCATCGGTGAGGTTTTCAAATGTATCGTACACGGTCAGAGCTTCGGTGTATAGTTCATAAGCTTGTTCATTGTATTCCACGGCTTTGTCGGGAAAGTTTTCACCTTTATGCAGATTGATGTCTGCCATCCGGCGCAGAGAAACGGCGTGGTTGGGATGCTCTTCCAAGACTTTGAGAAAGAATTGTTCAGCTTTTTCCACATTTTGCTGAGCGTAATAGACCCCGGCTGTTTTGGCGTTCACATTGGCCTGCGGGCTTAGTTTTTGTCTGGTTTTAAAAGCGCTGCACGCACCCAAGCCTAAGGCCAGGATCAGCAGGATAATATTGAGTTTTCTCATAAGGATACTCCTGTAATCATCATTTTTTGCAATAAATATGGATCGCTGATATCAGTCAAGCCATATTTCGCCTCAAATGAGCACTTAATATATATTCCATAGCTCTATCGTGTTCAAAGACAGATGGATACTTCGCTATTGGGGGCATCTGACACCATTTTGTCCTTGACGGATGATGCGCCAAACAGAGTATTGCATAAATATAACCTTTAATCAATGCCAGTGAGCATGAAAGGAGTAAAAAAGAATGAAACCTCAATTTTCAGGACGTAACGTCTTTGACTTGGACGAATATTCACGGGAAGATATCCTTTATATTTTGGAAGCTACTAAAGGGATGAAAGAGATCAACCTTCGTGAATACAAAAAAATCCCTACTTTGAAGGGCAGGACGGTCTGCACCCTTTTTGTGGAGAATAGCACCCGCACCAGGATGAGTTTTGAACTCGCGGCAAATCGCCTTTCTGCTGATGTGGTGAATTTTCAGGCCGGTATATCTGCCCTGCAAAAAGGCGAAAGCCTGCAAGATACTGTTTACACCCTAAACGCTATGGGTATAGACCTTTACTGCACCCGTCACAGTTCTCCCGGTACCCCTCAATTGGTACATAAATACTCCGGTAAACCCGTGATCAATGGGGGAGACGGACGTCATGCGCATCCCACTCAGGCCCTCCTGGATATCTTTTCTATTTGGGAAAAGAAGGGCGATCTGAAGGGACTCAAAGTCACCATCGTGGGCGATATTCTGCACAGCAGAGTAGTACGCTCCAATCTGATCGGAATGGCCAAATTGGGTGCCAAAGTTACCGTCTGCGGGCCCAAAACCTTGATGCCTGGCAGTATGGAAAGCGTTTACGATTGCAGAGTGGAATATGATCTGGCCCGGGCCTTGCATGATGCCGATGTGGTGATGGGGCTGAGAATGCAATTTGAACGTATGAGCGAGGGCCTTTTCCCCAGTCTGGAAGAATATAGCAAACACTATGTGCTCTCCAACCACACTTTAAAATATGCCAAACCCAATGCCCTGATCATGCACCCAGGCCCGATGAATCGTGGTGTGGAAATTCTGCCCGAAATCGCGGATGGAAAACACAGTGTGATCGTGGAACAGGTCGCCAATGGCGTGGCAGTGCGTATGGCGCTGATGTTCCTGATCCTAAGTGGTAAAAACTGAAGGAGAAGCAGATGAAGACTATTATAATAAATGCCAAAATCTATCTGGACGGCAAGCTGGAAGCTAAAGAGATGCTGATCAAGGCCGAACGCATAGCCCAAATTGCGGACAAAGTCCCGGATACAGCAGATCATCCCATTGATGCCGCCGGAGCTTGCGTCTTGCCCGGGTTCATCGATATTCATACCCATCTCAGGGATCCCGGGCATACTTATAAGGAAGATATTGTATCCGGCACCCAAAGCGCTGCCAAAGGCGGATTCACCTCGATCTGCGCTATGCCGAACACAGATCCTGTGACCGATAACATCGCTTCTGTGGAATATATCCAACTCAGGGCCAAGGAACATGGCAGCGCCAGGGTCTATGTGATAGGAGCGCTTACGAAGCAAAGCAAGGGTGAGGAAATCAGTGAAATGGCCACGATGAAATCCGGTGGCATCGTAGCCGTGAGCGATGATGGCTATTGTGTGCAAAACGCGCGCCTCATGCTTTCCTGTCTGCGCTATGCTGCCAATTTTGATATTCCGGTGATCATCCATCCTGAGGATTACGCTTTGGCGGGCAAGGGACAGATAAATTCCGGCAAAGTGTCCACCCGTGTGGGACTCTCCGGTATCACCGGTTTGGCCGAAGAAGTGATGATAGCCCGCGATATCATGCTGGCGGAGAGTGCCGGAGCCAGATTGCACGTCGCCCATATCTCCACAGCGCGTTCTTTGCAATTGGTGCAGCAGGCCAAAGATCGCGGCTTGCCTGTCACCTGTGAAGTTACGCCTCATCATCTGGTTCTCACAGAAGGCGCTTGCCTGACCTTTGATACCAATGCCAAGATGAAACCACCTTTAAGATGTGAAAGCGACCGCTTGGCCTGTGTACAGGCTCTGAAAGACGGTTTGATAGATTGCATCGCCACCGACCACGCTCCTCATGCCGATTTTGAGAAAGAACGCGAGTTTGATCTGGCACCTTTTGGCATTATTGGATTTGAAACTGCTTTTGGTATCCTTTATGACAAACTCGTTAAAACTAAGATTATCGAACTTTCGACTTTGGTGGACAACCTCAGCAAAAAACCTGCAAAGGTGCTGAATTTGCCCGGAGGTGAGCTCAAAATCGGAGGCAAAGCCGATCTCACCATCATAGATTTGAATGCTTTTACAACATATACCAAAGAGAATATTCTTTCGAAAAGCAAGAATACCCCCTGGTTGGACCAGACTATCGCCTCAAAAGTGATGTACACCATCAAAAGTGGCATCATAAGTTATTCGGATAAATAAATGAACAATTCTTTATATCGCCAACGTGCCATACAACTCAGAGAAGAGCTATCTGCAGATTACTTCATTCTCTGGATCTGGGATGAAACTTTGGGTGCAGCCAGCAAACCCGGTCAATTTTACAATGTCCGTGCCTTAGCCAGCCTCAAAAGCTCCCAAAATACCGGCATGATCCCCAAACTCTTCAAACCTATCAGTATTTATGACAACCAAGGCGGCCGTATCGGTTTTTTGATCAAAAAAGTGGGGAAGGGCACCGCCGCTCTTTCCAAAATGCGGGCGGGTGATCTGCTCGAACTGATTGGCCCCTGTGGAAACGGTTTCCCCATCTACCAAGGTAAGCGGGTCTTGCTCATCAGCGGTGGCATCGGCTATCCGCCTCTGTGGTATCTCCAAAAAGAGCTGATCAATCACAATCAGGTGTATTGGATGCACGGCGGAGCACGTCAGGGAGATGTCTTTCCTTGTGACGAAATCTGGACCGAAGATGGCTCCATAGGACGCCATGGCAGAGTCTGTGGCGGGATGCGGGAGAACATCGAGAAGTATGATGTGGATTTGATTTATAGCTGCGGTCCCAAGCCCATGCTGGCCTCTGCAGCTCAGATTTCTCTGGAATTGGGCATCGAACACTATGTTTCGATGGAATCATATATGGCTTGCGGGATCGGGGTTTGCCATGGTTGTGCCGTTCCCATCGGCAGTAAAGATGATTGGGATTATCTCAGAGTCTGCAAAGAAGGCTCTGTTTTCAAGGCTGAGGAGGTAAGATGGGAGCTGCTATGAACAAAATCCAAAAAACAAGACCCAACGCCAGTGAACTTTTACGCAGTAAATTAGGTAGATTGGAGTTGAAAACTCCGCTTACCGTCGCTTCCGGCACCTTTGATCTGGAAAATCTGGAGTTCTTTGACCCAGCCTGTTTGGGCGCTTTTGTGTGCAAGACCATTACCAGAGAACCCAAAAAAGGTAATCCACCTCCACGCTTGTATGAGACCGAGGCCGGGCTGCTGAATTCCATTGGCTTGCAAAATCCGGGCTTGGATGCCTTTATCGCCGAAAAATTGCCTGTATATCAAGAAACTCTGCAAATGCCGCTGATCGTCAGTGTTTCTGGCTCCAGTATTAATGAATTTGCCGAGATGATCGAAATCCTGGAAGCCTGCGAGGGCATCAGTGGTTACGAGATCAATATATCCTGTCCCAATGTGGAAAACGAAGGCCTGGCCTTTGGCGTTTCGGCTGAGATAGTCTATAAATTGGTGCTGCGGCTCAGCGCTCTCACCACGCGCGAACTGTGCATCAAGCTCAGCCCTAATGTGAGTGACATCGCTGAGATTGCTCAGGCAGCCGAGGCCGGCAAAGCCAGCTCAATTGCTTTGATAAACAGCATTTATGGCATGGCGATTGACTATCAGACCGGCAGGTCCAGGATCAAAAAAGGCATCGCCGGTTATACCGGGCTCGGGATCAAACCCGTGGCTCTGGCGCTCACCCACAAGACTGCCCAAGCCGTGAAGATTCCCATTCTCGCCATGGGTGGGATCTACAGCTGGCAAGATGCCCTGGAATTTATCTGGGCCGGTGCTTCCGCGATTGCCATCGGCACTGCGAATTTCATCAATCCTCTGGCAGCTCCGGAATTGATCATGGGACTGGGAGAATTTTTGCTGGAGCATAATTTCAAGATATCTGATATCAAAGGGAAGGTCAAAATATAGGATTATCCTGCCCTGCTGGCTTTACAGAGCTTCAATCGATCTCAAAACGATATCAAGAAAAGAGCGTTAGATACAGTTTAGCTCAATGCCTGATACAGCGCTTTGATATCCTTGATTTTGCGTACCTTCGTGGTGGATTTGAGACGGGCAAAACCGGAGACAAAGATGTTTTCATAGCCCAGCTTGGTGGCCTCCGAGATTCTGGCTTCGAGCTGAGACACCGGCCTTACTTCGCCATTGAGTCCTACTTCTGCGATAAACACAGAATGTTCGGGCAGAGGAGTATCTTTCAAGCTGCTGATAATCGCAGCTATGATGGCCAGATCCAGCGAAGGATCAGACGATCTTATGCCTCCCGCCAGATTGATGAAGACGTCATTGCTTCTCAGGAAGAGGGACAGGTTTTTCTCCAGAATTGCCAGTAAAATGGCCAGTTTCTTCTGTTCCAGACCCACCACCACCCTTTGTGGAGTACCATAATTTGAGCCCGTGGCCAATGATTGCACTTCCACGATGAAGCTGCGGGTACCTTCTATAATGCAGCCGATGGAGGTGCCTATCGAGGCCAGTTCATTGGTCAAAAATACAGAATTGGGATTCTCCACCTGGATGAGGCCGATATTGGTCATTTCAAAGAGGCCGATTTCATTGGTGGAGCCAAAACGGTTTTTTACTGCGCGCAGGATTTTATATTGATTGCGCATCTCGCCCTCAAAATACAGCACGGTATCCACCATGTGTTCCAAGACTTTGGGTCCTGCCACATAGCCGTCTTTGGTCACGTGCCCCACCATAAAGATGGGAACATTCAAGTCTTTGCCACACCTGAGCAGGCGATTTGCGCTTTCCCTGAGCTGGCTGATGCTTCCGGGGATGGAATCTATACTGGCGAGGCTGATGGACTGGATGCTGTCCACTATAGCGAGTGCGGGAGTTTCTGCTTCGATGGTGGCGATGATGTGATCGGTATCGTTTGTGCACAAGAGCAGGATGTTTTCACTGTCCACTTTGAGGCGTTTGCTGCGCATGTGGATCTGAGCGGCGCTTTCTTCTCCGGAGCAGTAGAGCACTTTCTTGCCGCTGGCGCCCAGCCATTGGGCCAATTGTAACATCAGAGTGGATTTGCCGATTCCCGGTTCGCCCCCTATCAAAATCATCATTCCGGATACGATGCCACCGCCTAAGACCAAGTCCAATTCGGTATTTCCGGTATTGATGCGGGCTTGTTCCTCATCGCTGATTGCGACTATCCTTTCCGGCTTGGGCTGGGAAATAATTCTACTCTGCGGGGAAGCCTTACCCAAAAACCGGGTGCTTTCCTTCAGAGTGCTCCAACTTCCGCAATTTGGGCATTTTCCGGCCCATTTCGATGTTTCATATCCACAATCTGTACATACAAAAGTGCTTGCCATCGTCCTCTCCTTGTTCGCTTTCTTGAGACACGATACAAAGCCCTGAGTTTGTGGCAAGCATTTTTTGTTTGCGGCCTTGACAAGACCCTTGAACTGAGATTATACTGCATAGTGCGCCATGGCAGGATTAGTTACTGTCAGCTGGCAGGTATGAAACATTAGCTTGCCATCCTTGAAAAGAAGCCAAAGTTTTTCATAAGGGTATAGTACTTGTGCAGACGGCCAAAATTGCCTAATTGACGAAAACTTCAATAAGCAAAAATTAGTTTGGCTTTAGTAATAATTGCCCTATTATATGTTCTAAGGAGTAAATCAAAGTGAAACCGAAGATAATACTTTTTAGTACACCCAGCTGTTCATGGTGTAAAAAGATAAAGGGCTATTTAAAGTCTAATGGATTTAGTTTCAAAGAAATAGATGTGTCTAAAGATTCTGCTGCTCTGGCCGACATGATCCGCAAAACGGGTCAGGAAGGCGTTCCGCAGACCTGGATAAATAATCATCCAGTTGTCGGTTTTGATCGGGCCAAGCTCGATCGGCTGTTAGAAATAAAAAGATAAAACATAATAAATAGGAGAAAAATAATGAAAAACTATGCTGAAAAATTCCACGCGTTAATCACCCGTCTTCAAGTGGTGTTAAGTGATATCGATTATGCACAAAAAGCCTGCTTACAGGCGGGACGCATGGAGTGCCTCCTGCTCAATCATTTGTACGAAACCAAGGTTCCGGCAAACATGAACGAGCTGGCCAAGGTGCTTAGCGTCTCTCACAGCAGAGTGACCCGCATCATGGACAATCTGGTAAATAAGAAATTGGTCACCAGACGACCCAGCGAAGAAGACCGTCGCTGCTGGTTTGCCATCATCACCGAAAAAGGGAAGAAATTAGCTGAAAACAGCCAAAAATCAATTTTAGATCAACAGGAAATGCTGTTGTCTAAAATCCCTCAAAAGGATATCGATGATGTTTATAAATCCTTCCTTAAATACGTTGAAAAATACGAAGAAGTCCTGAAAGAAACCTACATCGAGGTATAAAATGGCGACCAAGGTTGTAACCAAATGGACCGGGGATATGAGTTTTGATTCCCTGGTCACAGGTCATCACGTAAAATTGGATGCAGACGTGGGCAGTGGTGGACAAGATTCCGCCCCTCGTCCCAAGGCTCTGCTCTTAACGTCGCTCACCGGCTGTTCGGGGATGGATATAGTATCCGTTCTCAAAAAAATGAGGGTGAAAGATTACTCTTTTGAAATGGAAGCAGAAGGGGAATCCACCGATGAACATCCCAAGATCTATCATACTATCACCGTGAGATATAAATTCACTGGAGAGAACTTGCCTCCCGATAAGATCATAAAAGCGGTAACTCTATCCAACGATACGTATTGCGGGGCTACCGCGATGCTGAAATTAGCCGCAGTGATAGTAGTGAAGATTTATATAAATGACAAGGAGATTGAGCAATGAGATACATTTTTGTAATGCTCCTGGTGTCTATGGTGGCAGTTTTAAGCTGCACACCGGCAAAGAACCCTGCAGATGATGCTGCACAGCAGGCTCCTGAGAGCTCCGAAGTACTGGCCTCCCATTCTACAGAATATGAAACCGGTGCCTGGACAGAAAACTGGGATTTGGCCCTTAGCGCAGCTAAGGAACTAAAGCGCCCCATCCTGGTGAACTTCACTGGTTCCGATTGGTGCGTATGGTGTATCCGGCTGGTGAATGAAGTCTTTTCACAAGATGAATTTCACAAATATGCCAAGGAAAATCTGGTCTTGCTCAAACTTGATTTCCCGCGTAACCTGCCTCAAACTGAAGCTCTAAAAAAGCAGAACAGCGTCTTGCAACAGCAATTTGGTATTCAGGGTTATCCCACCATTATGCTCGCAGACAGCGATGGCAAGGAAATAAACCGTACCGGATATCAAAAGGGCGGCGCCGCAAGCTACGTAAAACACCTGCAGGATTTATTGAAATAAATATAGATTCTGTGTAAGATAATAAAAAGCCGGTTTTCGCCGGCTTTTTATCTGAAACGGGAAAAATACGATTGACAGTATTGCCCTCTTGCAGACTTTGCTTGGTGTAAATACAAATATAAAAGAGAGAGAATGAGCCTAATCCAAATAATCGATCTGGGAATTGAATTTGGCGGGAACTATATCCTGCGAGATATCAATTGCACGATCGAACACAATAGCCGCATTGGCTTAATAGGTGCCAATGGCAGCGGTAAAACGACCCTGATCAAATTGATCCGGAAGGATCTGCGTCCCACTTTGGGTAAGGTAATTCAGGCCAAACAGTGCCAGATCGCCTACCTGGAACAAAATCCCATCCTGGATACAGAACTGAGCCTGCTGGAGTATATCCAATCTGCCCGCGAGGATATCCTAAAGCTCAAACATAATATGGAAACTCTCTCGGCCCGTCTTTTGCAAAAGGATGATGAGGCCCTGCACAAACAGCTGAACAGCACAATAGAAAGAATGCATGAGATTGACGCTTTTGAACATGAGAATGAGATCAAATATGTGCTCACCTCTCTGGGCTTTGAAGAGTCTGTGTGGGAGAGGAGCATAGGTGAGTTCAGCGGGGGCGAGCAGACCAGAATCTGCCTGGCCTGGTTGCTGCTGTGTCCTTACGACCTTCTCATCCTGGACGAGCCTACCAATCATCTGGATATAGCTATGATCCGGTGGCTGGAGAACTATCTGGTGGAGAATACCAAGCCTTATCTGGTAGTCTCTCACGATCGCATCTTTCTGGATAAAGTCACCCGCAGTATTTATGCCATCGAAAATACCAGACTCAGCATCACCAAAGGGAATTTTAGCTCCTACTACGAAGCCCGCAAGATCGCGCTTTTAGCTGAGGAACGACAATTTGAGCAGCAACAAAAGCTGATCGCTGAGACCACAGCCTTCATCCAAAAAAACCTCGGCAGTCAAAAGACCAAACAGGCCCAGTCCCGGCAAAAAATGCTGGAAAAACTGGATATTGTGGATGCGCCTAATGCCCAAAAGCCCATCCGCCTGCGTCTGGAAAGCGCAAGCCGCAGTGGAAACGATGTCTTTCGTCTGCATGACGCCAGCTTTGGCATAGGTGATTCCCTGCTTTTGGCGCAGGATGTGAATATCGAAGCCCATTGGCAGGATCGCATTGCGGTGATCGGCCCCAACGGCTGTGGTAAATCTACGCTTTTGCGTATACTTTTGGGTGAACATGAGATTTCATC
>CAXZAB010000002.1:0-27620 GCA_964293715.1 uncultured bacterium
CCTTTGACATAAACAGTCTGGCCGGGGCGGTAGATCGCGCGGTCGGTAAAGAGCAAGGATACTTGTTGCATATGGGTATTTATTGACCTGGCGTTACCATAATAGTTCGATATGACCAATGAATCTGCTTCGCTATTGAAATATAAGCGGGTATTCCGGTGATTATATTCTGAGGGAATGTTGATCATCCCATCCAGATCGCTTTTACCAGACCAAATCAGGGTTTCGATCAATCTTGAGTTTTCTTTGTCAAAGGAATGTTGGTAACTTTCAACCTCAACATGCGGAATTGCCTTCCCTGTCCTGCGATTCAACAGCATCAAATTCTCCGAATTGGCATTTGAAATCACGTAGGATATTTTAGTGCAGGAGAATGTGGTGAACCCCAAAATCCTGCCTTCGGTAGCAACATCATCACCGCCATTTGAGGCAATGAGCAGGTATTGACCTTTGGGCAAGCCGTCCAGGGGCAGCTCGTATGATCTATCCCGCAGATCGCCTTCATTAGTAATCGGGAAAATCTGGGTATGCAAGGATTCTTGGCTAAGGAATTTTTGTAGCCGTTCGTCTGTAAGAAAACTGTTCAGGTAGTAACTTCCATCATATTGTGCCTCCAGCATTAGTGAATGAGAGATTCGGTAAACGCGCAGCTTGACCTCGGAGAGGTTCCTGATGTTTAAGAGAGCCTTGAAGGGGGTATCGGGTAGAATGTACTGCTCAATACTAATACCAAGAAAAGGAGTTTTGATTTTCTCAGCCAGAGCCCTGCAGCCCCTTGCCCCATAACTATCCGGATATTTATCGATCGCCCTTTGGCAAATCTGGATTGCGCTGCGGTAGTACCAGCGATATTCCTCGGATACTTCAGGATCATATTTATCTCCCCAAGCGCGGTATAAAGAGGCCAGGAAATAGCTCACATAGGCCGAGGCGGGATCGTTCTCATAGGTCTTTTCCATGTCCAGTAAGGCCGTCTCATAGAGCTGCTCATTGTCCGGGTTTTTGCTCTTGGAATGCACAAATACCAGACGTTCCAGATTCACTTCGATCAGGGCCTCGGGGTTTTCATCTTCAAGATGAAAGCTGATCAAGTCTTGAAAGAGCTTCGTCGCCATAAAGCTGAGCGATAGTGAATCCGGTGTGGCGATACTTAGTTTGGAAAAAGCAGCGGCATCACTGAAGTATCTGGCCTCAGATAAGGAAAATTCCTCTGAAGGCAGAGTCAAGCCGGATTCGGCATTTTTATAAAAGTTCAGAGCAATATGCGCCAAAAAGTCATATAGGGTGGGGCGGAGCTGCCTCTCTTTTTTCCCCCCAGAATTTACTATGGAGGGAAAGTCGGTGAGATTCAAGCTTTGCAATTCTTTGGCATGTGTCAGAGAGAGCTGGTACTCATTGATCGCTTCCTTGGTGATTGTTCCCAGGTCCCAGGTGGCGATGTCTTCCTGCAAAGTGTCCAGCATTTCGGTGCGCTGGCTGAATCGATTGCGGTTTGATACGTAGTAGCTCCAATACTGCTGTGCCAACATACTGTGCAAGATCGATGCCAGGGGCTCCTGAGCGGTCTCCAGTTGCTCTCTGATCTTATCAATGCCCTTTTGCTGAGAAAACTCCTCCCGGCTCTGCATGATAATCATTTGATGGATCAGGGCTTTAACCTGTTGATCGATATTCTTGTCTTTCACTGCTGCTGCATAAAGAGCATCGACCTTCGTAGCCATGGACTGAGGGAGTCCTTTGTTTTGCAGATTTTGGATTTCCTCCCATGCAGAATCATAGTCAAAAGGGGCAGCGGAAACCGCTCCCAGACCTGCTATGAACAGGCACACTAAGATCAATATAAACGCTCTGGCACTCATCTTGTCTCCTTTGTTACCCACAGCTGCCCTTCCGGATTCAAATTATAGCAATAAAAAGCTAAAATCATAATTACGATAATCTTCATTTCCCGTCAAGATCTTTATTTGCCCCTCTGTTTGGCAGGCTCCGATTTTCTTTTTACTTGACAGCTACTTTCCTTTTATCAGTGTTGGCGCAAAAGTGAATTCATTACGTAGATTTTTCTTAAGTTCCTTGGATTTATTTTGCAAAAGGAGTAGTTATGATCAAAGAGAAACTGATCCCCTATATGATTGATGCCATTAAAGAATTCTGGAGCCTGCCGGCTTTTACAGATTATCCCGGCGAAGCCTTGAGCTATGCAGATGTGGGCCGCAGAGTGATGTGGCTGCACCGTCTTTTTGAAAAGTCAGGGATTAAAAAGGGCAGCAAGATAGCTTTGGTGGGTAAGAATTCCAGTAATTGGGCACTTACCTGGATCTCGACCATCACTTATGGAGCTACCATTGTTCCCATTTTGTCAAATTTCTCCCCCGAGGATACTCAACATATCATCAATCACTCTGATGCGGAGCTGCTTTTTATCTCCAAAGATAAATATGACAGCATCGATACAGATGCTCTGCGCAAGGTGCGTTATGTCTTCTCTTTGGATAATTTCCGGATGCTGAAAAACGGCGCCAAGGACGTGACGGAACTGATTACGCCTTTTGAAGATGATGTTAAGATGAAAGCTCTGGGTAAAGATCAGATCATAGCCAAGGATGTCTGTGACAATGAGGATATTGCCGCAATGATCTATACCAGCGGAACCACCGGATTTTCTAAAGGGGTGATGCTGCCTCATCGCAGCCTTTTGGCCAACCTCATCGTTGCCCGGGAAAACCTGCTCTTCAAAACGGGCGAGAATGTCCTGGCATTTTTGCCTCTGGCGCATGCTTATGCCGGCAGTTTTGACCTTTTGTACCCCTTCACCAGAGGGAATCACATCAATTTTATGGATAAAATCCCGGCGCCCAGATTGCTTTTGGCTGCCATGAAAGACCTCACCCCTGAGATAGTTCTGACGGTGCCGCTTTTGATCGAAAAGATCTATAAGAAGCAATTGCAACCTACCATAGAGACTGCCAGAATGAAAGTCTTGATGAAAATCCCGCTCGTAAATAAGCTGGTCTACAAAAAGATCCACGATAAACTCATGCAGGCCTTTGGGGGTAATATCCGGGAATTGATCACCGGCGGTGCGCCCATGAACGCAGAGGTGGAGCTATTTATGAAAAAGATCAAATTCCCCTTTACCATCGGTTATGGCATGACTGAATGCGGGCCCCTCATCACTTATGCAAATTGGCAAGATCACCGCTTTGAATCCAGCGGTAAAAAGATAAAGTTTATGGACATCCGGATCAATTCTCCCGAGCCGGAAAAAATCCCCGGAGAGATCATCCTCAAAGGGGAACAGCTCTTTAAAGGATACTATAAATCTGAAGAGGCTACCCGTGAAGTAATGCATGATGGGGAGCTGTATACCGGAGATATCGGAACCATGGACAAAGACGGTTTTGTCTATATCCGGGGCCGCAGTAAAAATATGATTGTAGGCTCCAGCGGAGAGAATATCTATCCGGAATTGATGGAACAGAAGCTGAACAATATGCCTTATGTGGGCGAAGCTTTGGTCCTGGAGCGTCAGAACCAGATCCATGCCATGATCTATCCGGATCTGGATGCCCTGGATGTGGATCATATTCAGCAGAGTAAGATACCTGAGATTATGGAACAAAACCGGATGGAATTAAACAAGGTTTTGGCAGATTTTTCGCGCATCGCCAAGGTTCAGATCGTAGGCGAGCCTTTTCAAAAAACGCCTACACAGAAGATAAAAAGATACCTGTATAGCTGAGGCTAAAAAGATATTGAATAATACGAATAAAGACTTGGAAACACGATACTTTGCCGTAGTCTCCGGAAGCTTGGAAAAGCATGCCAGGGAAGAACTGGAAAGCTTTGGTGCCACTGTGCACACAGAGGTTCCCCGGGGCTTGCTCTTTTCTGCCACTCCCCAGCAACTTTACCGGATATTGTACGGGGCGAGATTGATCCAAAGGGTGCTTTACACTCTGCTCAATTTTGACTGTCACAGCCATAAATATCTCTATCAACAGGCCCGGAAAAACATCGATTGGCTGTCGCTGTTCTCTGTGGACATGACCTTTGGCATCATCTGCAATGTGAGCAATAGCTTCACGCGGCATTCTCTGTACAGCAGCCAAAAGCTTAAAGATGCCATCTGTGATAGCTTCAGAGAGCGTTTTGATGCCAGGCCGGATTTTACAACTCAAAATCCCGACATCCTCTTCAATTTGCATATCCATGAAAACAAGGCAACGATCGCTTTGGACATCTTGGGACAGAGTATGCACAGACGCGGTTACCGTCTGCAAACCGTTGAGGCGCCTTTGCAGGAAACCCTGGCAGCCGCCATTGTGAAACTGTCCGGATGGGAAGGCGAAACTCCGCTGTGGGATCCCATGTGTGGTAGCGGCACTATTTTGGCGGAAGCGGCTATGCACTATTGCCGGATTCCGGCCGGGTACCTCAGAGATAATCACCGGGTGAAATATTTACCTGATTTTGATGAAAAGCTGTGGGAAAAAACCACCAAGGAAGCAAATGCACAGATCAGAGCACTTCCCAGTGGCCTGATCAGAGGTTCGGATATCAATCCCGAGGCCATCAAAGCAGCGCAGAATAATCTGCAGCTTTTGCCAGGAGGAAAGAATATCGAGCTTTCAACCCTGCGCTTTGAACATGCCCCGGCGGGATTTTCCGGAACCGTCATCACCAATCCTCCCTATGGTGTGAGGCTGGGCGCTACCGACGAGGTCGTGAAACTATACAATGACCTGGGCGACTTTCTCAAACAAAAATGCAAAGGCAGCACGGCCTATGTGCTCTGTGGCAGCAAGGATCTGATCAAAGCCCTCAGATTAAGAGCCCATTGGGGCAAGCATCTCAAAAATGCTGATCTGGACACACGTTTGGCCAAGATTGTCATCCGCTAAATGACTACAGACGGGCATCTGGCTCTGTGAGCTCTAAACTGCTGCTGCTCTTGACCGCAGCCCTGTGGGGCTTTGCCTTTGTGGCACAGCGTCAGGGAATGGAGCATCTGGATCCCTTTACTTTCAATGCCATCCGTTTTGCCTTGGGTGCGCTTTTCGTCCGTTTCGTTATGTTCAAAAGCTTCAAAAAGAAAGCTCCTGTGCTGTGGCTTCCTGGTTTGGTGCTTTTTGCAGCCGCCAGTTTACAGCAGATTGGTTTGATCTATACTTCTGCCGGATCAGCCGGTTTTATCACCGGGCTCTACGTGCTTTTTGTGCCGGTTTTAGGCTTCTTTCTGGGGCAGAGAAGCGGACTCAAAGTTATCGTTTCGGTGGCTTTGGCCGTATTTGGCTTGTATCTGATCAATAGTCTGGCAAGCACACAGGTATCCCTGGGCAATCTATTGGTGCTGATCTCAGCCGTCTTTTGGGCTCTGCATGTGCAAGTGGTGCACAAATACAGCAAACTTGTCCCCACGGCAGTACTGGCCTTCGATCAATTTGCCGTCTGCGCTGTGCTTTCCACTATTTTTGCTTTTGGCTTCAGATTATTCATAAAACCTCAACCACTTTTCACAGCGGCATATTTTTCCGATATCGGTCTTACTTTGTGGCCGCTTCTTTATGGCGGCCTGTTCAGCGCAGGCATTGCCTACAGTCTGCAGATTAAAGCTCAAAAGAAAGTGGAGCCCGGTCCTGCTGCCGTGATCATGAGTCTGGAAGGCGTATTTGCCATGCTGGGCGGCTATCTCGTGCTGAAGGAATCTCTTTCTTTCCGCAGTATTTTAGGCGCCTCAATGTTGCTGATAGCTACACTTTTGGTGAGCATCCCCAAAAAAAATGTTGACAGAAACAGGCATGTAGATTTGACTGCTTAATTATGATTATTAAAACACAGATTAAGGACATATAAATGGTTTTATACACAATTGCACTGATTGTTCACGCGATTATTTGCATCGTTCTGGTGCTGGTAATCCTTGCCCAAACCTCCAAGGGAGGCTTGGATGCGAACCTTGGCGGAGCCGCTATGAACGTTTTTGGCGGCAGTGGTGCGTCTGCGCTTCTTAATAAATGGACTAAGATTTTAGCCGTGTTATTTGCAGCTTCCTGCATAATGATGGCCTTTTTAGTCAAAAACACGCGCGGTGGGGTCACTCTCACTGACGTTCAACAAAAACAAAGCAAGATCGTCGATACCCCAGTTGCAGAGCAACCTGCTGCTGCGCCGATCCAGCTGCCGGCCGAGCCTGCTCAGGGCGAATAATTGATTTTTTTAGCAGAAGTGGTGGAACTGGCAGACACGCAAGACTAAGGATCTTGTGCCCGTTAAGGGTGTGCGGGTTCAAGTCCCGCTTTCTGCACCAAGTATGAGGGCGTCTCACGATAATATGATTGTGAGATGCCCTTATCATTTATGCCTTGGTTTATCTGGTAAAAAGTAGGGCTGTCTTGTCCCTTTTGTTGCTTGTTCTATACAGTAGAGATGCCGTGGAGATAGTAGGAAAAAATGCTCTTATCTCCACGCCATCTTTAGCCTATGTTATGCAGCAAGGGCAGTGCAGCTATGATTTGGGATAGCTTTGCAATCGTAACAGCTTTTTACCAATCTGGATATTGAGAGACCTCTGTGGATAACACTTTCACTTTAAGTGAGATTTTAGAATCCAGGCTGAACCTCCGGTAGATTCATTTTCCGTTGGCTCTACATAGATCAATCCATCATAAAACGATAGTCATAAAAATACTTTTATCCACTTAGTTTGTAAGAGAGCAAAAAATCAAATTAAAGTGGGTCATCCTTTCCAGGGCAACATATATTGTTTGACTTCTTCATTATAATAACGGTCTGTCATGGTGGCGATGAAGTCACGCACCTGCTCGGCAGGGCAAAAGCTTTCCAGATACTCATCATTTTTGTGGTTCAGGAAATGCTTAAAGACCTTTGAATCTTTATTCCTGTTTTCTATGTCATACATATATTTCTCAAACATAATGCGCATGGTGCGGTGAATAATGGCATTTGATTGTTTAACGTTTTCGTCTGTGTATATCCTTTTATAGTTAAACTTCTTGAGCTCCAAAAGCTGATGTGAGGTTTCTTTGTCAAAAGCTATGAAATCTTGATCCAGGCTGTTTGCGATTACACTTTTGACCAGGGTATCGATGATCTGGCTGTTTCTGTTTCCCAGATAAGCGACCTGCTCTTGGGGTAATTCTTCGCGTCTCAAGATGTTATAGCGGATGGCATCTTCGATATCCTGGCCAATGTAGGCGATGGTATCCGCGATGCGAACCACGCAGCCTTCCAGAGTAGCCGGCATCCAGGATATGTTTTTACCTGCCTTTTTATCTGCGATATAGGCTTGGATATCTGCTTCGGATTTGTCTATTTTAGGCTTGAGCTGAGTATTGTGCACTTCTCCGTCGTGGGAAATGATGCCATCACGCACCTGAAAAGTGAGGTTCAGACCTTCACCCCGGCTGGAAATGTAATCTACGATATGCAGGGATTCGATATTGTGATGAAAATGTCCGATTCCTGCCTGAATACAACTCTCGCTGAGAGCCTTTTCACCATCGTGACCAAAGGGACAGTGCCCCAGATCATGTCCCAGGGCAACAGCCTCAATGAGCTCAGTATTCAGCCCCAGATATTTGCCGATGGTTCTGGAAATCTGGGATACATAAGCAATATGCAGGTTGCGGTTCGTCATTTCTTCATCGATAAGATTGGTAAAGGAGAAGACCTGCGTTTTGCCATGATAGCGCCGGTAGGCACCGCTGTACAGGATGCGGTCCCGATCTACGGCAAAACGTGATCTCATCACATCCGGTTCTTCATCTTTTATGCGCCAGGCTTGTAGATCGTGAAAGGCTTTGGGCCCCAAAAGAGCATCGTGCCGGGCTTTAATTTCGGTAAACATAGCGTCAAGTTTATTCTTCATTATGCCTCCATTCATTCTGTAATGGCTATATCAGACAAGATATGAGTTTTTCGATATTTGGCAAGAGAAATCAAGGTTTTGCATAGAAAAACTTGCAAACGGATTGAATCTTGCTTATTATATATACCGTATACGAAATATACCTTAATTAAGGAAGGAAAAAATGAGAAGAATAAGCTTAGTTCTGTTGCTGCTTGCAACATTCAGTTTTATGGTGGCCGTCCCCAGAGAGATGGTAATTGTGGAAATAGGCACAGGCACTTGGTGTCCGTACTGTCCTGGTGCATCAATGGGTGCGCATGATTTGATTGCAAACGGTCATAATGTGGCCGTGGTCAAGTATCATAATGGAGATGCCTACGCAAACACATTTTCCAATGCCCGTAATGCCTACTACGGAATCACAAGTTATCCCACAGCAAAGTTTGATGGAGTACTGGAAGCGGTAGGAGGCAGCAATAATCAATCTTTATATAGCAACTATCTGCCCAAAGTGAATCAACGCCTGGCGATTCCTTCACATTACAGCATTGTAGCCGGAGAAGGTGAGATCAGCAACGGAGTGATGACTCTGCCCGTAACTATCACAAAAGTGGAAAACGATACCAATACAAACGTGGTTTTGCATTCCTCTATCACCGAATCAAACATCGCTTTCAATTGGCAGGGACAAAACCGGCTGGACAATGTAACCCGTGTGATGGCGCCCAACCAAAGTGGTACCCCGGTAAGCTTGGGTACCGGAGAATCTACCACAGTGAACCTGACTTTTAATATCAGTCCTCAATGGCAATTGCCCAATCTCGAACTCGTGCTTTGGCTGCAGAATGTGACCAGCAAAGAAGTTCTGCAAGGCAAGAAATATAGCGTGCCTGGCATCACCGGTGCCTTCCCGGCTTCGGCAGAGACCATGAATTTCCCGGACACCTATGTGGGCGGAGTCAGAACCAAGACAATTACCTATTACAATTTCACTGATACTCCTGTAACTGCCACTTTGGCAAGCGATAACATCAACTTCATCCCTGAAGTCATGAATATCACCATACCCGGGCTCCAAGGTGTAGCAGTAGACGTACATTTCATCCCCAGCTCTGATGGTGATTGTACTGGAAATCTGATCGCAACAGGGAATTTCGTGGGACATGATGAGGTGATTGTTGAAATGACTGGACATGCCTTTATCAATATTGCTCCTATAGCTGACAATGTGGTCTTACATGGCGCCCCTGTCTATCTGCAAACGATGGTCGGTGCCTATACCTTCTCAGATGGAGATGGCGATACAGAAGGTCAGACCGTCTTCAAATGGTACCGCATGATAAACGACACCCCTCAAGAAATCAGTGGTGCAAATCAGGTTTCATACATCGTCCAGGAAGCTGACATAGGCTATCCTATCGTCTTTGGCGTGATCCCTGTGGATCTTCACGGTATGCCCGGAGAATTGGTTATGAGTGCGGCTTCAGATCCCATCGTGAATCTTCCCGCTCCGCAGAATCTCAACGCAGAGATTTTGCCTCCCAATACTGTGCGGCTTACTTGGGAACGCCCGCCATATTTTGATGGTCGTGCTTTTGTAGGATACCGCCTGTTCCGTAATGGTCTGTTGATCTCTACCATGACCAATGCCAATATACTCAGTTTTAATGACACCAATCTGGATGATGGAGCCTATGAATATTGGATCTGCTCTCTCTTTAACAATCCCATGATGCTTTCAGAACCTAGCCCTTCTGTTTTCGTCACTGTGGATGCCACACCCAATGAAGACCAGGTCAATCCGGTTGATTTCAGTATCACCGCCATGCCCAATCCTTTCCGGGCGCACACAAATCTGCAGATCAAATCTGCACCGAACTCCGAAGTCAGGCTGTCTGTATACAATATGAGAGGACAGCTGTTAAAAACGTGGACAGTAAATAGTGACATCAGTGGTGAAACTATGCTCACCTGGGATGCCAAAGATGCCAAAGGAAACCGCGCAGACAACGGAATCTATCTCTACAGAATGGAAAGCGCAGGTAAGAACATTACCGGCAAACTGATTAAATTAGCTAACTAAAACGTCGTAACATAATTGACAGACTCCGATGCCTCGAGGCGTCGGAGTCTGTTTCTGCTTTTTACAAGAAAGGCAGTTTTGTACAGCTGTTGGTTCTTTTTTGTGGACAATATATGCTATCTGATAAAAATGGCATATCAAAGCTAATAGATTAGCAAATCAGGAGATCATAAAGGATTTTATTATGAAAAGCGATGCGGACAATCCGCTTTCTAAGATACGAAATATAGGTATAATGGCACACATTGATGCCGGAAAGACTACTACCACTGAACGGATACTATTTTACGCCGGATTCTTACACAGAATGGGCGAGGTTCATGACGGCAATGCCTTTACAGACTGGATGGAACTGGAACGTGAACGTGGGATCACTATTACCTCTGCCACGGTAAATTGTCCCTGGCGCGGACATTCCATCAATATTATTGACACCCCGGGGCACGTTGATTTTACAGCCGAAGTGGAGCGTTCTCTGCGTGTGCTGGATGGAGCTATAGGCGTATTTTGCGCTGTGGCCGGAGTGGAGCCTCAATCTGAGACAGTCTGGCGTCAGGCGGATCGCTACAAAGTTCCCCGTCTGGCCTATGTGAACAAAATGGACCGCATTGGCGCAGATTATGATCAAGTCATCCATATGATCCATGAACGCCTTACCACCAAAGCCTGCCCGATCAACATACCCATTGGCAGGGAAGATCATTTTGAGGGTGTGATAGATCTCATTTCTATGCAAGCCTGGTACTTTGATCCTCTCACTCAGGGCTGTGATATCAGGCATGTAGATATTCCGACAGAACTCATGGCGGAAGCTAAAATTGCCCGTGAGCACCTTTTGGAAACTATTGCCGAATATGATGACAAACTGATGATGCTCTTCCTGGAAGGCAAAGAGATTCCTATGGAGCTAATCTGCCAAACCATTCGCAAAGGTACTCTGTGGCACGGATTTATCCCCGTTCTCTGTGGTTCATCACTGAAGAATAAGGGTTTGCAATTGCTCTTGGATGCGATTGTCGATTTTCTGCCTTCACCTCTTGATCTGGGAGCTACTCATGCTTTTCATACTCAGACCGATGAAGCGGTAGAATTGCCTCCTGATCCCAATGCCCCCCTGGTTGCCCTGGCTTTTAAGGTCCAGACCGATAAATACCTGGGACGACTGATCTATATCAGGGTTTATTCAGGAACCTTGAAAAGAGGCGGCAGCTTCGTGAATATGACCAATGGTAAACGTGAAAGAGTAACGCGAATCCTGCAAATGATGTCAAACCGCAAGAATGACAAAGACGATCTTCATGCCGGGGATATCGGGGCCATAGTGGGTCCGAAATCCCTTTTCACCGGTGATACCATCACAGATGGAAAAATCGATGTACTGCTCAATAAGATGAATTTCCCTGATTCGGTGATTTCGATTGCCATCGAACCCAAAACTAAAGCAGATCAGGAGAACTTGGGTAATGCTCTCACCAGATTGCAAGAAGAAGACCCCACTTTCAAGGTGCATGTGGATAAGGATACAGGTCAAACCTTGATCTCCGGAATGGGAGAGCTGCATCTTGATATCATTGTGGACCGCATTAAGCGCGAATTTGGCGTGCAAGCCAATGTGGGTACCCCCCAGGTTTCCTATAAAGAAACTATCACAGATGCGGTGAACGTCACAGAAATCTTCGAACGCGAAATGAACAATAAAGGCAATTATGCCAGAGTCACTTTCCGGCTCAGTCCCATTCCGCTCAAGGACTTGACTGAAGACAGCAAAAACACCTTCCAAAGCTCCATCGGTCCGGAAAAGATCCCCTCAGAATATTGGAAAGCCATCGAAGAAGCGGCTTTGGGCACGTTGGCAGATGGACCGCTGATCAGCGCCAGTGTAGAGCGGGTCGCCATTGAACTGATCGATGGGGATCACAACCCGGTTGATTCCAATGAACTGGCCTTCAGAATTGCTGCTTCTATGGCAATAAGCAGGGGCTTGCGCATGGCCAAACCGGTGATCATAGAACCCATCATGCTTCTCACAGTGCAGGCTCCGGACGATTTTATAGGAGACATCATCTCCGATATCAATGCCAAGCGTGGCAAAATTGTAGTGATGCGCCAGCTTAATGAGTATCTGCAGGAAGTAGTGGCAGATGCGCCTCTCTCCGAGCTTTTTGGCTATTCCACCCGCATACGTTCCTTGTCCCAAGGCAGAGCGATTTACACTCTGGAGTTCAAACAATTTGAGATTGCACCGGCTCAGGTTCAGAGTGATGTCCTGCGGAGGATTCGAGGATTTGCAGATTAAGCTTGACAGACAAGATAAAAATCCTAATCATGAATTTAGAATAAAAATAGCAAAGGAAGTTGATATGAACATCGATTTAACTTATAGTGGGAAAATCGCATCCATGAAAATAGACGGAATTTTGAATAGCGAAAATGCCCACATTTTGCAAGGTAAACTCACCGAAGTAATGCAAAGCGAGGCCACGTTTTTGGAGCTGGATCTCTTTGATTGCCGCAATATATCTTCTACCGGTATAGGTAAAATCCTTTTATTTTATAAAGATTTTATCTCCAAAGGTGGAGACATTGAAGTGGTGCGCAGCTCAAACAGCGTGTATGAGCTATTCTCCATGCTGAAACTAAACCAACTCTTTACAGTCAATCTCGGATGATATGCCAGACAGACAAAGGATACTGGTAGTTGACGATAGCATCGCTATTGTCAATTCTCTGCAGGCTATTTTAGGCGTTAGTGGCTATCAGGTGGAAACTGCTTATAATGGCAGTGATGCCTTGAGGAAGATTCACCAAAATAACTATGATTTAGTAATTTGTGATATAGAAATGCCTGGACTTTCCGGGCTCGAATTCCTCAGCCGCGTGCGCGAAGATTTTGACGACAATCTGGATGTAATCCTGATGACAGGGTATCTGGAGCATGATTATTTTATCGAAGCAATCCGTCTGGGAGCCAGCGATTTTATCCGCAAACCTATTGACACCAAACAGATGATAAATTCCATCCGTGAATTGCTTTTCCGCAAGCGCGGGCGCAATGATGTCTCTGAATTCTACTGTCATCTGGATAAAGCCAGCTTCAGCTTTGATATCAGTGCCGGGAATTTCTCCAAATTCACCATTTCCAAGATCTTCAGCTCCTATCTGCGTCAGTATTTCAAGATCGAGCCCATGGTGCTCAATGAACTGCTGGTTTGTGTGGATGAAATGGTATATAATGCCTACATCCACGGCACTTTGGAGCTTACTGTCCAGGAAAGAGCTTTGATGCAGGATAAACTTCATCAGATTATCACTGAAAAGCTAAAAGAACCCAGGATAGCAGCGCGGAAGATGCATCTCACCTTTGAGGTGGATAATGAAAATCAGATGATAGAGATCAGCGTCTCGGATGATGGCAATGGCTTTGATTACCTCAGCTGGATCAAAACGGTGCAAACTGAACAGATCCTGGATATCAAAGAACACGGCAGAGGGATCGCCATGCTGTTTCATCTCAGTGACGAGCTGAGCTTTGAGAATGACGGCAGATCAGTGAAAATCCGTAAAAGCCTAATCGTTCCGGCAGTAAATGAGAAAAAATGAAATCTTGGGTGAATATCCCGAGCTTTCACGTGCTGATTTAGACTACCTTTTATGTGAGATATTTTCCTGCAACCCTGCAGAATTGCCTCAGTTCACTTGTGTGCCTGAAGCGAAGGTACCGCTGCTTAAGAGCTGGATTTCCCGGCTTCAGCAGGGTGAACCGCCGCAATACATTCTTCAAAAAGCCTGGTTTTACGGGCTTGAATTTTATGTGGATGCCCGCGTGCTTATCCCCAGATACGATACTGAAGTTTTAGTTCAGGCCTTGATAGATAGGCTGAAGGGAGATGAGACCGTGCTGGAGATTGGCATAGGTTCTGCGGCGATATCTGTCGCCCTGAAAACTCACTTTCCGGATCTTTGTATCCAAGGTACAGACATTGACCTTAAGGCTTTGGAAGTGGCTGCCATCAATATCAAACGTCACCGAACCAAGATCGAGCTCATCCAAGCGGATTTATTTCCTGAGGGTGATCACAAGTATGACCTCATCGTTTCCAATCCGCCTTATATCAGCCCGGCTGAATATGAATCTTTGGAAACCAGAGTGCAGAGATATGAGCCCAAGCTCGCTCTTTGGGCTGAAGATGACGGTCTGGCAGTATATAAACGCATTATAGATAAAGCCTCAATCTATCTCAAAGACGATGGCTTACTGGCTTTTGAACATGGCAATAAGCAGCAGCAAGCTTTGCTTTGCTTGACAGAATCTGCAAACTATAAAACTCTGCAAAAAGGGAAAGACCTCGCTCAGCGCGACCGTTTCCTGATCCTGCAAAAACAATAAATAGAGGACGAAATGGATAAATTTATCATCGAATCCAGCCGCAATTTAACCGGAGACATCCAGGTGAGCGGAGCTAAAAACGCTATTCTGCCCGTTATGGCAGCATGCCTTCTGGCTCCTGGAAAATCAATTTTACGCAATGTGCCCAATCTCATTGATCTAAAGACCATGGCGCATCTTTTGCGCGTGATCGGTGCCAGAGTGGAATATGGAGATGGCACTATGAGTATCGACAGCAAAGACGTCTGCTATCCTGAAGCACCTTATGAATTGGTGAGCAAAATGCGTGCCTCCATCTATGTGCTGGGGCCGCTCCTGGCCAGATTGGGCAAGGCCAGAGTCTCTTTCCCCGGAGGCTGCGCCATCGGTACCAGACCCGTAGATTTGCATCTTAAGGCTTTGGAGGCTTTGGGCGCCAAGATTGATATCGAAAATGGCTACATCAATGCCAAAGTAAAGCAGCTCAAAGGCGCTGACATCCACTTTGAAAAATCTTCCGTAGGTGCCACCATCCATATTTTGATGACAGCTGTTTATGCCAAAGGCAAAACCCGGCTATTTAATGCTGCCATGGAGCCGGAAGTGGATTCTACTATCGATTTTTTAAACAAAATGGGAGCCAAAATCACCGGCCAGGGCAGCACTACTTTGGATATCGAAGGTGTGGATGATCTTTTCCCCATTCAAAGCGAGATGATTCCTGACCGCATCGAAGCCGGCACTTTCCTCATCGCCGGAGCCCTTTCCACCAGTCCCGTCAGAGTTTGCGGCTGCAAACCTGAACATCTTACCGCCCTTATCGAAAAGCTGCGGGAAGCGGGTTGTGAGCTGGAAATCAAGGGCTCTAACATTACAGTTAACCCTCCCAAGAAAATCAAATCCTGCAATATTTTGACCCTCCCACATCCTGGCTTTCCTACCGATTTACAAGCTCAGTTTACTGTCTTGATGTGTCTGGCCGATGGTATCAGTTTTGTGGAAGACACCGTTTTTCCAGACCGTTTTATGCACGTGGCGGAGCTCAATCGTCTGCAGGCAGATATCAAGATGGAGCGTAACGTAGCTACCATCAAGGGAGTGCATAAGCTTGGCGGTGCCGAGGTAATGGCCAACGATCTGAGAGCCAGCGCTGCTTTGGTTTTGGCAGGCATGGTGGCGGAAGGAACCACAACGGTTTCCCGTATTTACCATATTGACCGCGGTTATGACAGGATCGAAGAAAAGCTGAGTGGCATAGGTGCCAAGATCAGGCGGGAACAGGGATAGGCTGCACCAAGATGAGCAAACAAGCCTACACATTAAGCTGTATTAAATAGCTTTCTCACACATTATGTGCAGTACAAGATATTCTTGTGCTGCACTTTATTTATCCCCTTGCCAGAACCTGGCTCTTGCTCTTCCCCTAAATCCGGTCTCAATATGTTTTCAACGTGAGCTGACTTGAATATTCGAGTGAACTCGCGTTGAAAGCATGTTAAAATCAAGGCGACGGGAAAAGGGAGCAAGCGCTGATGAAAGATTCAGAGACCTTCTAAACGCCATTAAAACGAAAAGGTGCCTATCCCTTTCGCTAAAACCCTAAAACCATAAAACGCTAAAACTCAAGACGTCAATAACAAAAAACCACTCCGGAGATAGGGAAGACCCATTCATCATCCAGGGTTTTCAGCACAGTTTTGGTGTCTGTTTGCTGGATAGGCGGATTCTTCTGCTGACCCGAAAAGACAGTGATAGCTTCCACATGACTCAATTCCGCAGGGTAGGAAAAAGAGATTTCCACCCCTTGTGTCAGCTCCGTAATAAACACCGAAAACTGATGTGAGGCAGTGGGGTACAGGGTATTTGTGTCTATTTCAAAGACCACTTCCTGGTTTTTGAGCTTCTTTAGATCCGGGTGCGAACAGAGGATTTCCAGATAGCCAGCTCCGCTCTTGATTTCTGTCTTTAGATCGAGGCCATTTACTTTCACCGCATTCAGCTGAAAATTCTCCGCTTTGAGTTGCAAATCAGAATCAAGAAGCCAGCGGTATTCCACATCGGTTCTCAGGATGTAGCCGCGTAGAATGTCACTTGAGGCTGCACAGGCAATGATAAAGTGATCGGCATTAAGCACTTTTTTATAGCGTAAGGTAGTTTTAGCTCTGTAATAACCGGGGTTATCAGAGGTTTCAAAGTGTATTTCATGCTGGAAGTTTTTCCGGTAATGCACGTCACGATCTTTGTTGTAGAAGAAGGTCCTGAGTATTTCACGGTAGATCAGCTCTCCGATCTCCTGGCTGTCCAGCCTTTGTGTAAGCGCAGAGGAGATGATCTGACTGAGCTTGCTATCGCCAAAATCGCTGCTGACAAAATCTCTGCGGGCCAAAGGAGAGCTGTGCAGGATATGCTTTTCGCTGCGATAGTATCGGCGTGCCCGGCGTCCCACCTGGCACAGAAGTTCATAAGCAGAGCCTTGGTACAGGGAGGCGATATGTTCGGCTCGAATGGCTTTGTCACCTTCGCCCAAAAGCACTACTTCGTCTGAAATCATGGCCTCGGGAATCTCACTGATATCCACAGTGATCATGTCCATGGAAATGCGGCCTATTACAGGACACAAGACGTCATCTATCAAGACTCTGGCCTTGTTTGAAAGCAGATAGTCATAGCCGTCAGCATAGCCCACCGGAACGATGCCATAGCGTCCGCAAGTCTTTGCCATCCACTCTCTTTGGTAACCCACCGAATCTCCCGCCTTGAATTCTTTGATCTGGCTCAAGGTGGATTTGAAGGTCATCACAGGTTTTAATGCCAGATCTTCCTTAATGGTATTGATGCCAAAGCTGAAGATGCCCAAACGTACCAAATTGCAGAAAGAGCCGTAACCCCGGATCAAACCTGCACCATTGGAAAGATGCACAAAGCGGGGAGCTTTATCCAAAGCATGAATAAATTCTGAAAAGCGTGTTTCCTGCAGACGGGAAAACTCATGATTGTTCTCGGCAGAGGCAAAATGGCTGAATACGCCTTCCATCTCAAGGCCAGGCAAGGCTGAGACGTGAGCGTAAAAAGCCATAGCCTCTTCAAACCAGACTCCACTGCGATGCATGCCGGTATCCAGTTTGAGATGGATTTTGATCGTCTTATCTGCCTGTACTGCTGCTTTGGAGAGGGCTGCGGCAAACTGAGGATCAGTAATTCCCACGCTGAGATTATAACGGATTATCTGGTAGATCTCAGAGCTTAAGCTGGGGGAGAGGATCAAAACCGGAGCCTGAACACCCTGAATGCGCAAAAGCTTGCCCTCTTCCAGATTGGCCACCCCCAGATATACGGCACCTTGAGCCAAAGCAATTTCGGCAATCTCTTTGGCACCGTGCCCATAGGCATCGGCCTTCACGATCTGCATAAAGCTCTGCCCGGGACGCAGATACTTTTTCAAAAGCTGTGTATTGTACTGAAAAGCAGCCAGGTCGATCTCGACCCAGCTGCGATCTTCAATGTTAGCTTTCATTTAGAAGTATTTTGCCGCCAGATCGGCCAGTTCGCTGCGTTCACCTTTATCAAGAGTCATGTGCCCTACCATGGGCTCGCTCTTGAGCTTTTCCACTGCCACGGAAAGTCCGTTGCTGATGGCATCCAGATAGGGAATGTCGATCTGATAAGGGTCACCGGTGAGCACGATTTTGGTGCCCTTCCCAGCCCTGGTGATGATGGTCTTCATCTCGTGTGGAGTGAGGTTTTGGCTTTCATCTATGATCATAAATTGTTCAGGCAGAGAGCGTCCGCGGATATAGGTAAGCGGTTCCAACTCTAAAAAACCATAATCCATAAAGTCTTTCATACTGGTCTTTCTTCTGTCTTTGGAACCCTTGTCGGCTTCAGTTTCATGCAAGGAGAGCAAGACGTCCATATTGTCGTAAATCGGCTGCATCCAAGGATTTAACTTTTCCTCTTTGGTGCCGGGCAGATAGCCGAGATCTTTGCCCAAAGGGGAGATGGGGCGGGAAATCACCAGGCGTTTGTACTTCTTTTCATCCATCACCTTGCTGAGTCCGGCAGCCATTGCCAAAAGGGTCTTGCCAGTGCCGGCTTTGCCAGAAAGGCTTACCAGCTTGATATCATCATCCAAAAGCAGGTCTAGAGCCATGGCTTGCTCAAAATTGCGGTCTCTGATGCTAAAAACTTCTTGTCCGGTATAATGAGTGAGCTTGGAAAGCCTATTGAGCTCTGCATTGTAGCGCAGGGTAATCGGCTTCCCGGTATTGCCCCTGGAAGTTACCTGCACAAATTGATTGGGGTACAGACCTTCAAAAGGATTGTCGATAAAGGCGCTGCTGGAAAGCTTCTGCATCAGCAGATCATCCAGTTCTTCATGGGTCCAGCCTGTATAAAATTCATCAAATTTGATGGTACCGCTTTCAAAATTTTCGGCTTTAATGCCCACTGTATCTGCTTTGATGCGTACATTCACGTCTTTTGAAACCAAGATTACCTGAGTATCCGGATATTTCTGCTGAAAGTACAGCGCCGTGCCGATGATGAGATTGTCGTTTTGATCCATAAAGAGTAGCTTTGATGCTACTTCTGCGACTTCACGATTTACTGTAATCTGGATTACGCCGCCCTGATCTGTGGGCACGCCATCTTGCAATTTACCGGTTTGGCGCAGTTCGTCAAGATAGCGGCTGATCTGTCTGGCATTGCGGCTTTTTTCATCCAAACCCTTTTTAAATTGGTCTATTTCTTCGATTACTACTATGGGTATTACCACCCGGTTGTCTTCAAAAGCGAAGAGTGCGCGGGGATTGTGGATTAGCACATTGGTATCCAGGACAAAGATTTTCTTTTCCATTATGTCTCCGTATTATAGGTTGTTTCGTTTAGTAAAGATACGATTTATCAAATCTTTATGAGCGGGGAATTCGTGTAAGAGTTGCTCGCGTTCAGCAAGTTCATAATCCGCATAACTGAAGGATGGCCAGAGGGTGCACCCGCAAAAGGTGAAGGAACTCTCTTCCACTACTTCGGCACTAAACCAAGTACCCCTGGGGATGATAAACTGGGGCAATTCATTATGCTCCAAATCCAGTCCCAGGTTAAAATTTGAGTATCCTGATCCAGTGCTCAGAAGGTGCAAGCGCAGGCTGCTGCCGTGATAAAAATGCCACATCTCATCGCAAGCCATCTTGTGCCAAATGCTCACTTGCTGAGATGGTAATAAATATAAAATAGAGGAGCCTATACTGCGCAGAGCATGCAGGATTTCACCGTTTGTATCTATTGTCTCAGCTTGCAATACAGATTGCCAGTTTCTGCGGTAGTACCCACCTTCGGGATGGGGTAAAAGGTTCAACCTTTCAATGAAGCTGCGGTAGTCTCTCATGGCACTCACTCCCTTTTTATTTCTTTTTACCATATACACAAAAGCTATAAAGCCGTCAATGATTTTGTTTGTTGGAGTGTGCTAAGAGGGAAAGATGCTGAAATATCTGGGCAAAAAAATGGTGCTGAAGGGGGGACTCGAACCCCCACGAGCGTGATGCCCACTAGTACCTGAAACTAGCGTGTATACCAATTTCACCACTTCAGCACATACTGTATGTTACACTCTCTGGAGCGGGGCTTTTTTGTCAAGAAAATTTAGCGACTTAGGGAAAAATATTTGGTTCCAGAAAAGGATTAGTAAAATCTGCAAATGTACAAATAATGCTATATTGAGCAACAACGCTATGGCAATGGGAACTTATCCGTATGACATATATGTCCTTACGAAAATTATGGCACGGTTCAGGGGAAGGCTGGCCGTCCCTATTTCATGATGCCCAGGAGTTTGTGAGTCATTTGCAGGTTCAGAGCGGCAAAGACTTTCCCGGCCAGGCTGTGGTTTTGGGCCAGGATGGCTGAAAGCTCGTGGTAGCTATAGATGCTTGCCTTCACTTCATTGAGGGCTTTTGCGTGCGCCGTGCGATGCGTAGGCATCACGAAGTTCATTTCTCCCAAAAGGCTGCCGGCCGGTAGTCTGGCGATTTCGATGCTTTCTCCAGCTTCATTTTCAATATAGACGAGTACCACTCCCTCATCTATGCAGAGAATATCGCGCTTGCGGTCTCCGGCAGAGATGATGATGTCCCCAGGCATAAAGACCTGGCTGCGTCTGGCTTGCTCCACGATGCGGATTTCTGCCTCATCCAGACAGCAGTAAAGTGGGTGATTATTTCTAATTTTCATCATGATCCGTATGGGTGAGCCGTGCGATTTTGAGGCAGAGGCTGTCGTTGATTGCAGCTTGGATTTGGGCCTGAATATCGGGCTCGGTGATCCCTTGGATTACAGCGTAGGGGCACAGCAGGATCTCACTGGGGCCGCTTGCTTTGAGGTAGTAGTCTAAAGCTTCTTGGGTAAAAAGCCCTGCTTCCAGATCGATCTCTCCGGGGAAGATTCTTCCGAGCATACGGCCAGAGGATGAATAACGGGTGAGCTCGCCTGCCAGTACGCTTACAACGGCCGCAAAATCTCGGGGAATAATGAGCTCGCCGGTTTTGAGAGGCTTCTTTTCGCAAGCTTGCAGCAGTTTGGCGAGAGCGCTGTCACTGAGGTATTTGAAGAGATCATTTTCTTGGCGGCGGACGAAGATGTTCATAGTAAGTACCTCTTTAATCTGATAACTGTGAGAGCAGCTGCCAACGCAATGAACAGCAAACTCACCAAAAAATCTGCCAGGATGGTGGGTATTTCATAAGCAAAGATGCGCATTCTGTAGCTTAGGAAGGTATTAGCCTGTCTGCCGGTATAGCGCCCCTGGCTGATATTTACCAGAGTGTTGCTGCTTTCATTGGCATAGCGGCTCTGAGGATGCCGTTCCAGGAAAACCTGATAATCGTCTGCCATATTTATACTTAGCTTTGCCGTCATATTCCCTGAGGCAATCAGCTCTTTACGCTTTTTGCTGTACGCTTCTTGACTAACGGCCAAAAAGCTGTGCCTCGAGCTGCCAATCACTAAACCTTCCAAGAGCCAACGTGAGGGGATGAGCTGGCAAAACTCCGGAATATCCGATTTCTGATTGATTCTAAGCACGGGGTTCATCTTGCTAAATTCGATAACCAGACCGCTGAACATGATCTGTGGAATTATTACCAGTGGCAGGATGTTGATCATGGCAGAACGGTCTTTGATAAGGCTGGAAAAAAGCAGTCCCAAACTGTATCCGGTCATTCCGGAAAGGGTATAGAAAATGAACTTCGGGATAAGAAAACCCCTCATACCAAGCACCAGAGACGAGACCAGGTAAAACAGCAAGGCTTGAATGCAGGTCATCAAAAACAGCACGAGATGCTTTGACGTTACTTGGCACAAGGCGCAAATGCCCATCTTGAGCTCGCGTTGGAGGATGCGTTTCTCGCCCAGGATGTCGTCTATGCTATTGGCCAGGCCTATAAAGATGAAGATGATCACGGCGATAAAATCGAAGAGTATAGCATTTTGATTCTGAAAGTAGCTGTAGGGGGTCTGTTCACCTGAGCTGCGCAGCACAAAAGCTATCAGTAAGGCCAGGAAGGGGGCGGCAAAGAGGGTCATCAAAAGATTTAGCGAGCTGCGGCTTTTATTCAGGAAGTTTCGCCTAAAGAGAATGGCCAGGTTTCTGATCTTGAGCCGGGGTTTTGCCTTTTGCGAGAGGTGGTCTTCACTTTGCACAGGACTACTGTCCCAGCTCAGGGCTTGCAAAAAGCTAAAATCACGAAACTTTTTGTCCCAATAGTCCGGGTCATAAATTCGTACCCCTGCAGCATTCCGATACTCCACGAGATCGAAGAAAAACTCCGGCATTTTGAGCTTTAACTTCTGCGTGATGGCAGAATCTTCAATCTGTTGCAGTTCCTCTGCAAAGTAATTGAAAGCGGCGGCAGTATTGCCAAAATATACTTGCACTCCACCCTTGTCCATCAGCAATACCTTATCAAAACTATCAAAGATGCTGGCATTGGGTTGGTGAATGGTGCTGATCACGATCTTCCCCTGATCCCGCAGTTCACCCAAGAGCTGAATAATGCTCTCGGAATCTTTGGAGGAAAGCCCACTGGTGGGTTCATCCAAAATCAGGATGGCAGGTCCGGAAACCAGTTCAAGTGCGATGTTCAGCCGCCTTCTTTGTCCACCGCTGAGCTTTTTATTATTCACATCGCCTACCAGCATATCACGCTGTTCAATAAGATCTACACTCTTCAGCAGATTGTGAATGCGACTGCGGATTTCAGCTGAATCCTTGAGCCCGGGCAAAGACAGTTTGAGCTTGTAATACAGGTTTTCATATACGCTGAGATTGGCAAACAGCAGATCGTCCTGAGGCACGTAGGCTATGTAAGGCTGAAAGACGCTGAAGTGCTCTCTCATGTCCTTGGAATCGAGCTGGATCTTGGCCTGGCGGGCTTTGATCTCACCCAATATTATTTGCAGGAGAGTGGTTTTTCCGCTTCCGCTGGGACCCATAATGGCCATCATAGTGCCCTTTTGCAGGGTAAAGGAGATGCCTCTTAGGGCTGGAACGCCTTCTATGAAATAGTGATATACATCCTGCACTTTCATCTCAGAAATCTGTAAGGGGATTTCGATGAGTTCCCAATGGCGGTTTACGATATAATTATGGCCAAAGATGGTGAGCACATCCGTATTCTGACTGAAGCTGAGCTTCCCATTCAAGGGCAGCATATTCACCTGGATATTGATGTTTTGCAAAGGCTCAAGCTGCCAAAGCTGATCCTGCCTGAAAAAGCGGATAATGCTGCGTTCACTTTCTAAGGTATAAATATTGAGCATGGAGGCATTACGTTCCACAAAATACTGCTGATGCTCTTCGTTATGGTTTTTGCCCACCGATAGCCTCTGCAAATAGTTATCCAGAGAGCCCAGATTGTGCATTTGCCGGTAGATCTGCCACAGGTCTTTGTATTCGAGGTTCCAGGCTTCGCACACCAGAGATTCTTGTGGCAGGATGAGATGATACTCTTTCCTAGTCAGGCTCCGCAAGCTGTCTCCATCCCGAATCTGAAAAACGCTGCTGCCTAAATTGCGCACCAAAACCAGATTCTCAATCATCAAAAAGTGCAGGTTTTTAGCTCCGGTTTTGAGATCTGCTCCATGAGGCGCCCAGTGCATGGAGTTTTTGATGCTACCCTGGTCTCCCTGAGCAAGTTCTATGGGCAATTGAACGCTGTCGGCCCTGCCCTCAAAAAGATCATAGATGGGGTCCAGGATATTCACATCCAGGCGTAGAAGATCAGCCAATTCCACGATTTCCACTGAGCCCAAGACTTGAATCTGGCTGCGCTGATGATAGGCCAGACTGATGAGATTGAGGATAAGCTTTATCTTATCCTGAGGCTGGAGCAAGCGGCTGAGGATATTGGCAGCTTCCCTTACCGAAAGCTCGCTGAGCCTGGCCTGCTCGATCTCATAAAGGGGAATCTCCGAGCCGAACATGCTATGCAAAAGGTGATCAATAAAGACGATTTCCTTGCCCCAGTGCTTGGCACTGCGAGACATATATAGATACAAGGAGACCACTGAGCAGAGCAATTGCTCTCTGTTTTCATCTGCCTCTTTGTTCTGCCTTTTACGAAGAAACATCAAACCTCTTTCTATAACAGTATTAATTGAGCTTTTTTACAAGATATTCGGAACTGCTATTAAAGTCAAGGCAATTTCGGAAAGGAGTTGTTCTCTGTTTATCAAAAGACTACAGTTCAAGGTTTTTCTAATATTCACAGGGATTTCAAAGGGATCATCTGTTTATGTAATTGCAGCCAACAAGCCTAATTGTTCCACGTGGCCATCACTGCCAGAAGGAAAAAATAGATTGACAAAATCGGCCGTTGAAATTCTGTTACATGAATTGCTGCGGGGTGTAGCGCAGCCCGGTTAGCGCACTGGTTTTGGGAACCAGGTGTCGGAGGTTCAAATCCTCTCACCCCGACCAGCGTTTTATTTGAAATTATTAGTGGGCGTTTAGCTCAGTTGGGAGAGCGCTTGCCTTACAAGCAAGATGTCGGGGGTTCAAGTCCCTTAACGCCCACCACTTCTTTTACAAAACACACGGGAGACCGATGAAAATAGCGATCACAGGCGCCAACGGTTTCGTGGGCAGTACCCTCCTCAAAAGCTTGCAGGAAAAAGGTTTAAAGCCGATAGCTCTGGTGCGTAGACCTTTCTATGCACAAGGCGTAGATGTACGCGAAATCGACTATTCCAATATCACACAGTTGTCTTTAACTTTAGCAGACGTGGATGTCGTGATTCATAATGCCGGTAAGACCAAAACCTTAAGTCATACCGAGATGTACGCCTCTAATATCGGTCTCACTCAAAAGATCGTGTCTGCCATCAATCACATTGATCATCCCATCCGGCTGATCTACATCAGCTCACAGGCCGCTTCCGGCCCTTCCAAAGCTGGCATCCCCCGCAAAGAATCTGATCCTTGTGAACCTATTTCCAGTTATGGCAAAAGCAAGGCTCTGGCCGAAAAGGTGATTCACAAGCAATGCCAACAGCCTTACAATATTGTCCGCCCCTGTTCTGTATATGGACCCCAAGATCGCGACTTTTTGCAGCTCTTCAAACTCTGCAAAAAAGGCCTCAGTTTGCAGGTGGGCAAAGAGGCGCGCCTCTTGAATATGATACACGTGAGCCAATTGGCAGACTTTATTCTGCGTCTGATAGAAAATAGCAATGTAGATAGAGAGACCTTTTTTGCCAGTGACAATGGTGTATACACGCAGGCCCAAGTGGTTCAATATATTGCCGAGGCAATGGCTATCGAAAATCGTGAACTTGTAGTTCCCCAGATGCTTGCTCAGGGAGCTTTTGGTCTCAGTGATTTGTGGAGCAGAATTATCCGGCGTCCTCTGGTGATGAACCTGGAAAAGTATAAGGAAATCACCGCCGAAGCTTGGGTGGTAGACACTTCCAAAGCCCGGGAGCTGCTGGACTGGGATCCCCCTGCAAGAATGCCTGAATTGATCGAGGAAACTTACCAATGGTACATATCAAACGGCTGGCTCTGATCCTGCTGCTGCTGAGTGCAGCGTATCTGGGAGCAGATTCTGTTTCACAGAGTTTTGAACTGACAGAAGAGCAGATTGATCTGCCTTTGGCAGAACCGGTTCCGGCCTTAGAAGATAGCCTGGATGCACTTATCCCGGACGATTCTCTGGACCAAACTGTAGAGCCCGTAGTGGAAGAAATCCTGATCAGCGTAGAAAAAGCCGACATCATCTCTTATATAGATATTTTGCGGGAACTTGATTTTCCTGATGCCAGCTTCTTTGACCCTGACAAATACCCGAATATCCCTAATGTATACCGGTTGGGCAGTGATTTTGCAGGTTTGCAGAATTCCCCGCTGCAGCTCGAAAGCAGCGGTTTTCAGCTGCCGAATACCTTCTTACAGCCCTGGTTTTATCTGGGTTATCTTGCTCAATTTTACCAGTTTGAACAAGATGGCAGCCGCTTGAACGCCCACCATTTAGCCTATGAATACCCCGTGAGTTTATCACGTTTGCAAGGCTCGCTGGGAGATTACGATAGCCGCGATATGCAGCTCAGTTTTGCCAAAGGCGAACTTTTTGGCTTTGATGGCGCCAGCATGCAGTTTGATTACAGATTGGCGAATGGTTATTGGGTGGATTATGCGAATAGTGGCAACTCGGTAAAGCAGTATTTGGGCTACCGCTACCGGGACTTCCTCTTTAGCTTTGATTTGGCCTCATATCAAAAGGACACAGGCTCATACGAACTTAATCCTGCCTACTGGCACCTGGGTAATTTCCAGGTTAAAAACAAATACACCCAGATCATCAGCCATATTGAGAACCCCTGGCTCAATCTTAGTCTCAGCAGCATAAATGACCGGATCTCAGGAACCTCTCTTAGTGAAAAGTGGAGCTCAAAATCCCTGCAAATTGCCGCAGACAGATCATTTGCTTTACCCTATACCCAGCTCGATCTGGGCTATGAATATCGTAATCTTACCCAAAACTACACTCCTGCGCCGGCTTACAACCAGATGCAGTATGAGCAGAAAGCGCAGCTGCTACTATCCCATGCTTCTCTCCTGGATGTGGATTTTAATGCGGAACTGCTTGATTGGAAGCGTCTGCAAAGCGAGACTGATCTCAGCAAAAAGCTGGGGATCTTCGAATTGGGAGTATATAACCGGATTCACCTGGGCGATCGCAAGGCTGTATATAAGGCCAGTTCTATCGTGGACGGTGTTTTGATGCCCGTTGTCGATATCTTTAGTCCTTGGGAAAACTCAGTTTATACAGCAGTGCATTGGGGTGATCTGAAGCTGAGGCTTGCTCTGGGGCAAAAGAAAGAGCAGCAGCAGACTCCAAGTCAGGATGTTTCCCAAGAGCCGATGATACTGCGCACCACCGGTCAATATGACAGACGTTGGAATGATTGGCGACTGAGGATGAATCTGGGCTGGAATTATCAGGAATATGATCAGACTATGATGGCCGCGCCAGAGTATACTTTCTACAGCGAGAACAGGGTTTATCGCTATCTCAGTCATGATAATCTGCTTACTGCGGGCTTTAGCCTTCAGGGGCATTCAGATTACTATCTGGCCAATGCCGTAAATCCATATCTGATCGAGGCTTCAACTGTGTTAGACGTCTTTGCCGGCGTGAGGATCAGCAAACTCTTTGACTTCAACGTAAGCCTCAAAAACCTGCTTTCCACCTCCATCTATGGCCTGTATCCCATTCCCCTTTCCATCCACGCCAATGTGCGCTGGTTCTTTATCAACTAAGTTCAAATCCATAGAGCCGTTGTAATAGCTTATTGTTTCGGAACGGTTCTTGCATATCTTTTTAACATAATATTGGGAGGACCGATGAAAAAACTGATTATTTGCTTAAGCATATTGTGTGTCAGTCTGCTAAGCGCCGCTACCCTGGAGCGTTTCCAGGATACTGGAACCGGAATTAATGCAAGATTTGAGAATTTGCGCACAGCTCCTTTTGAGCCTGCAAGAATTTCTATAGATGATGGGGATGATGGATCTACCGATACCCCATTGATTTCCAGGACTTTTGCCTTTCCTTATGAAAGCGCCGAGCTCTTGGTGAATCAAATGACTTGGCGGGTGTTTTCCAAACAGGGAGAATACCTTCAGAGTCGCCATGAAATTATGGATTCTGCCTTGGAACTTTCAGCCCCCTTCACCTTTAGAGAGATGCGCGGTCTGGCCCTCAGGATTGAAACTCAGCTGGAGACAGATTCGGAGATCC
>CAXZAB010000003.1:0-24496 GCA_964293715.1 uncultured bacterium
TGGATCGCAGGTCTCCTACCCTTTCCGGAGGAGAATCTCAGCGCATCCGGCTGGCCAGTCAGATTGGCTCGCAACTCGTGGGTGTGATGTATATCCTGGATGAGCCTTCTATCGGCCTGCATCAAAGAGATAACGCCAAGTTGGTGGATATGCTTCAGCAGCTCAGAGATCTGGGTAATACCGTGATCGTGGTGGAACATGACGAAGATACCATCCGCAGCGCAGACCAGATCGTGGATTTTGGCCCCAGAGCGGGTATTCATGGTGGCGAAATCGTGGCGCAAGGCAAACTCAAGGATATCATAAACACTCCTGAATCTATCACCGGTGCTTATCTGGCAGGACGTATGAGCATTCCCATCCCTGCCAAACGCATCAAAGGAGATTCACGCATGCTGAGCATCAAGGGTGCACAGCAGAATAATCTGAAAAATATCGATGTCGACATTCCCATGGGCCTGTTTGTGTGTATCACAGGTGTTTCAGGCAGCGGCAAGAGCTCTTTGATCAATCAGACCCTTTCACCTTTCTTGAATAATCACTTTTTCCGCTCTACCCAAAAAGTGGGCAATGTGAAGGAGATCATCGGGCTGGAGCATATCGATAAGGTGATCAACATCGATCAACAGCCTATCGGACGTACCCCGCGCAGCAATCCCAGTACCTATATCAAACTCTTTGATACTATCCGCAATCTCTTTTCCGAATTGCCGGCTTCCAAGATGAGAGGTTACAAACCGGGACGTTTTTCGTTCAACGTGAAAGGAGGACGCTGTGAAGCTTGTCAAGGCGCCGGAGTCACGCAAATCGAAATGCACTTTATGGCTGACATCTACGTAAGCTGCGAAATTTGCAGAGGCAAACGCTACAATCAGGAGACCTTAAACATTCGCTACAAGGGCAAAAACATTTCTGAGATATTGGATATGGATGTGCAGGAGGCCGCCGAATTCTTTGAGGCCATCCCTTCCATTCGCAAGAAACTCAAGACCTTGCTGGACGTGGGACTGGATTATATGAAATTGGGACAGCCTTCTACCACTCTTTCCGGAGGCGAGGCTCAAAGAATCAAGCTTTCCAGAGAACTCAGCCGTCCTTCCACCGGCAGCACGCTCTATCTTTTGGATGAACCTACCACAGGGCTGCATTTTGACGATATCAACAAACTGCTGAGGGTGCTCAAGAAGTTTGTGGCTATGGGCAATACAGTGGTGGTGATCGAGCACAATCTGGACGTGATAAAATCTGCCGATTGGATCATCGATCTGGGTCCGGAAGGGGGAGCCAAGGGAGGTTATATTCTGGCTACCGGTACTCCTGAAGAAATTATCAAATGCAAGAAAAGCGCTACGGGTGAGTTTCTTAAGATACATTATGACAGGGAAATTGGCTATCAGGAAAAACCTAAACCCAAGCCTACACCAAAGCCCAAGAAAACACTCCGGAAAGCCAACAAAAAGGCCCAATAATGCACGTGAGATTCACCTATCAGGCTCTTACCGCCGGACAATATGAAGTGGGCATCGCCGGAGATTTTACCCACTGGAAAATCCTTTCTCTTGGGGATTTTGGTGGTTTATATCTGATAGATTTTGATCTCAAACCCGGACGCTATCGCTATAAATATATCGTGGATGGAGTGTGGAAGATAGATCCTGCCAATGAACTGAGCGAGGGCGATCCTTTTGGTGGAGAAAACTCCATCATAATAGTGCAGAAAGATGTTTCGCCCAAGAACTGGGAAGAGGCCCTGGCCAGAGCTGCAAAGCTGGATGCCCGCTCCTTCATCAATTGCCACCGTCCCAGCCAGGACACGCTGGAGCTGCGCTTTAACTGGTATCCAGATTTTGCAGATCAGGTAAGTCTGCATTTCTCAGATCACAGTATCCAGCTTTATCCTTTGGGGCGCAGTTCTGGGCAAATGATCTGGCATCGTACGATGACGCTCAAGAGAGCCAGGAGATTTTATATCCGGATTCAGCATCTGGACAAGATCGTTTATCTGAATCTGCAAGGCTTTGCTGAGGAGCTGCCTGATGCTTCGCTCATCGTGGTGGATCCTGATTCCTATCCCGTTTTTGAGATTCCCGCTTGGTTAAAATCCAGCGTGGTGTATCAAATCTTTATGGACCGCTTTTACAATGGCGACAAGAGCAATGATCAGGACTTTTCTGAGGACTATTACAAGCCGAGCCGTGACAAGCCTGCTGAGGGTAAGCACTTGCCCGCTCTTAACGAGTATCTCCACTTTGTGGAGGATTGGTATGATCCCGGCTCTCCCAAACAAAGCCCCTACTTGCCAAAAGGCAAGCCGGATTGGTGGAGTTTTTACGGAGGGGATATTGCAGGGGTAAAGCAAAAGCTGGATTACCTGGTCAGCTTGGGCGTCAATTTGATTTACTTCAACCCCTTGTGGGAGGCGAAGTCAAATCACAAATACGATGCTGCTGATTTCATGAAAGTGGACCCCCATTTTGGCAGCAAGGAAGAGCTGAAAGAATTGGTCAATCTGCTACACGAGAGAGGCATCAGAGTCATCCTCGATGTGGCCTTCAATCACAGCGGAGAGAGCTTTTGGGCCTTCCGGGATACTGTAGAAAAAGGCGATAAATCACCCTATTGGCTATGGTATGATTGGCATAAATGGCCCCTGCCGGATCCTCTGCCCAAAGATTTCAAGCCCCGCGATTACTATCAATGCTGGTGGGGCATCAAAGATATGCCGGACCTCAATTACGATCTTTCCCGCCGGCATCCTTATGAGAACTATATCCGTGATATTAATAATGCTGAGGTCAATTGGGACCTCGTAAACCACGTGCTGGAAGCCAGCTCCTGGTGGATATCTGAAATTGGGATTGACGGTTTCCGTTTGGATGTGCCGGATGAAGTGCCTTGGTGGTTTTGGCAGCTCTTCCGTCAGCGGATTAAACAGCTCAAGCCAGAGGCTTGGCTGGTAGGCGAAATCTGGAACAACGCCACAGCCTGGATCTCAGAGCGCTACTTCGATTCTGTGATGAATTACGCTTATTTCAAGAATCCAGCCCTTGAATTCTTTGTTCAGGGTCTGATCTCAAAGCAGGATTTTATCAGCCGCATCGAGCAAGGTCTGGCGGCCTATCCCCAACATGCTACGCAGGTGATGATGAACCTCTTGGGCAGCCACGATACCCAAAGAATAATGCATCTGGCCAAAGGGAATATGAATAGGCTGAAACAGGCTGTGTTCTTCCAAATGACCTTCGTGGGTATCCCTCACATCTATTATGGAGATGAGATAGGCATGGACGGAGGGAAGGATCCGGACAATCGCCGTCCCTTCAATTGGAAATGGGAGGAAGATAAGTCTGTGCGGGATTTACGGGATTTCTATATCCGCTTGGTGCATTTACGTAAAGAAGAAAGCCTGCTTTATGATGCCGAATTCAGCTTTGAGAAGTCCACCCGGGATCTGATCCTGTATCGCCGCTACAATGACACTGAAAACCTGCTCTGCGCCATCAATCTCAGCCGGCGGGACAAGATTATCGATGATTCAGAAGAGATTCTGTTTAGTGAGAGCCAAGTAAAACAGGAAGTTGAAGGGCTGTGCCTGGGCCCTCTGGCAATGTGCATTTTGCGTAGCAAAAAAGCGTAGGCTGGGGGCCTACGCTTCCATGATTATTAGTCTATGAACTGTCTATTTTAGCACTTTTCCCACACTGGGAGCGCGCAATCTATGCGGGTTCGGAAAGCCGGAACCCAACAGCGGACGCAGATAATAGCGGAAATCATCGGTTACGCCATTGCCTGCTGCATTGATAAAATTATCCGGCATGAGGCGGGTCTTTTTGGCTACATCTTCCAATTTCTCTAAACGATAATTCACAGAATAGTAGCCTGTGCGCTGAATCGAAATGGATCCATCCAGATTGTACCAGATGGCATAATGCGCAGCCCGTTCACCCACTTCCCTGGCTTCACGTTGATCCACATCAGAGACGCAGCCCAAGAAAGAGCGTTGCAGATAACCAAAGGTATCACTGCGCACACGCTTGATCTTGGTCTTGGCGCGAATCAGATCACAGAGCTGGTCTCCCAGCTTACCGGTTCCGGAAAGCTGGACATTACCATGCGCATCGTGTTCCACATTTTTGGTGAGCTTTGCGATCACAGGAGTGCCATCTTCATCCATGATGCCTTCTGATACAGCCACCACGCAGCGACCATATTTATCATACGCATCAACGACGTCTTTCACGAATTTATCTCTGTTGAAGGGGCGCTCCGGCAGATAGATCAGATGAGGCCCATCATCGGGATACTTTTGCCCCAAAGCGGAAGCGGCAGCGAGGAATCCGGCATGACGTCCCATTACCACACCTACATACACTCCCGGCAGAGCGCGGTTATCCAGATTTACACCGGCAAAGGCAGAGGCCACAAAACGGGCTGCAGAGCCGTATCCCGGAGTATGATCGCTCAACACCAGATCGTTGTCTATAGTTTTGGGAATGTGAATGGCGCGGAATTCATATTCTGCTTTCTCTGCTTCTTGGTTCACGATTCTCACGGTATCCGAAGAATCATTGCCACCTATATAGAAAAAATAGCGCACTTCATGAGCCTTGAGCACTTTAAAGATTTCTTTGCAATAAGCCTCATCCGGTTTGACCCGGGTGGAAAGCAGGGCGCTGGATGGCGTGTTTGCCACCTGTTCGAGGTTATGAGTGGTTTCCTGAGTGAGATCCACAAAGTCTTCATTTACTATGCCATGCACTCCGTGCAGAGCTCCATAGACCCGGGTTACCTGAGCAAATTTGCGGGCTTCCAGGGTTGCTCCCACCAGGGATTGATTGATCACTGCAGTGGGTCCTCCACCTTGGGCGATTACCACTTTTCCTTCCAATTTCATGTAAAAATCCTCCTTTATAGGACATCTATTATTTTCGTTTGGTCAAGTTCTCTCACACCGCAGTTTTCTGTCCAGTAGAAAATGCTTGCCTAAATCCGACAGATCAAAAGTATGTCCTTTGGAGGTAGTATGAGCTACATTGTACTCGCACGCAAATACAGGCCGCAGAGCTTCTCTGAAGTTTATGCGCAGGATCATGTGACCAAGATTCTGCAAAGCGCCATTGCGTCCAAAAGGATCGCCCACGCCTATTTATTTAGCGGACCCCGGGGTGTGGGGAAGACCTCTTTGGCGCGGATTATGGCCAAAAGCCTGAATTGTGAACACGGGCCTACCACTCAGCCCTGTAACAAGTGTACGAATTGTGTGGAGATCACCAGTGGGGTATCCCCAGACGTGATCGAGATTGACGGTGCCAGCAATACCGGTGTGGATGATATTCGTGAATTGCAACGTGAATTGATGTATGCCCCCAGCGGTGCCCAATACAAGATTTATATCATAGATGAAGTGCACATGCTCTCCAAAAACGCTTTTAATGCTTTACTCAAGACCCTGGAAGAACCCCCTGAAAACGTGATCTTCATTTTTGCCACTACCGAGCCTCATAAAGTACTGCCCACCATCCTGTCCCGTTGCCAAAGATACGATTTCAAACGCATTCCTGTAGACGCGATCGTGGCCAGGCTCAAGGATTTATGCCAACAAGAAGGCATCACAATGGATGAAGAATCCATGTATCTCATTGCTCGTAAGGCCGATGGGGGATTGCGTGATGCCCTTTCCCTGCTGGATCAGACCATCAGCTATTGTGCCGATGATATTACAATTGAGCAAGTACGGCAGATTTTTGGGATGATTCCCAATCAGGTTTATCACGATTTTATGCAAATGATCAAAGCACACGATAGCCAAAATCTGATCATCAAGCTGCATGATATCTTTGAAGAAGGCACTGATCTGCAAGAGTTTATCGCAAATATGCTGGAGTATCTCAGGGTAGTCCTGCTTTCCAAGCTGGGTGTCAAAATTCAAGACATCAGCTCCGAGGAGATGCCGCTTTTTGATGAAGTAGCCAAAAACTTCAGCCAAAATGACTTGCTCTACATTATGAGCCAATTGATGCAAACTAAAGCTGATATCCGCATCAGTTCAAATCCCTATCTGCTCATAGAGGCAATGATGATCAAGCTTTCGCGTTTGGATGAGATAGATGAGATCAGTGAACTCATTGCAAAGCTGAAGAGCACCGGTTTCAGCTCTCCGATCGTAGCCGCAGCCTCACCGCTGGCACGCCCTGCCGCCAAACCCGCTGTCCCAGAGCCACAGCGCTGCTCCAAACCTAAGGAACAGCCCGAAATTACCAAGCTTGAACTCAGCGAAGAAGCCTTGCGTGAAAATTGGGAAGCGCTCACCAGGCGGATGGGAAAATTCAGCAAAGTAACTGGTTTGGCCCTTCAAAATGCCGAGCTTATCAAATTTGACGGCATCACGATAAGCCTCAAGCTCAAAACTCAAACCGATATTGCCATGCTCAAAAACAATAAAGAGAGCATCGAAAATACCCTCAAAGATGTATTTGGCAAGTCTGTGTACATCAATCTGGAATTGGAGCAAAATGAGCCCCCCACCAAGGTGCATATCGTGCGTAAAGACATCGATGACATTAAAAAAGAAAATCCTGAATTGGCCAGTTTTATAAACGAAACTGAAGCGAGGTTGATCTGATCTTTAGTATAGTATTCGCCATCCTGAGTCTGGGTTATCTGTACTTTCTGATCTGGGTGGAAATAGGACTGAGGCGCAGCCTGCCCCCGGATGACCAGCTGCCTTCTGAACCGGAACCCATCTCAGTGATCGTAGCAGCCAAAAACGAAGCCCACAATCTGCCAAGATTGCTTACCTCCCTGGCCCAATTGGAAACCATGGATGCGGAATATGAGGTGATCATTGTGAATGATCATTCCACCGACGACAGCCTCAAGATTCTCAGGAATTGGGAAGGTCAATTTGGTATCAAGGTAATCGATTTTCAAGACAGCATCCCCGGTTATGTTGGCAAAAAAGCCGCTTTGCAAAAGGGGATAGAAGCCGCACAATATGACGTTTTGGCCTTTACAGATGCGGATTGTCAGGTTCCGCCCACCTGGCTGAGAGAGATTTCCCGTGTGATGAGGCCTGATCTGGATTATATCCTGGGCTATTCCACAATCTATCATAGCGCTGGGGATACGGATCTCAAACTCACAAATTTTGAACGCAGTGTTTATTATGCTTTGGGCGCGGCCGGCTTGGGCTGGAAAAAGCCCATCACATCCTCTGCCTGCAACCATATCTACCGTAAATCTCTATTTGAAAAAGCTGGTGGCTTTGAAGGCATCAGCAATATCGACAGCGGGGATGATGATCTGCTTTTGATCAAGATGATGCCCCATGTTCGGAAAGCAATTTACAATCCTTCCCCACAGATGCAGGTGGATTCCTATGAAGGCAAAAACATCGCCAAACGGTATCAGAAAAACATTCGTCGGGCTTCCAAATTCCGCCATCATCCAATGCATATAAAGACTCTTTCTGCCTTTATCTTTATTTATTTTGTGCTGTTTTATGTGGCTTTGATCAGGCTTTTTACCGGATCTGGCGACATCCTGCTGCTGTGCATGATTATGGCCAAATTCCTCACTGAGTTGCACCTTAGCCAGTCTCATTTGGTGATGGTACATAAGACCCATATTGGTATTTTATACTTCCCGCAGATTTTTGTCTTCCCCGTGCAATTTGTCTATTACGCCATTCGCGGCAGTCTGGGCAAATATCGCTGGAAGTAAGTTCTGGTTTTCTCTAATACTGAGTGATTGAGATCCTGGACAGGCTCTTTTGTGACACCTGATTCTAACAGGGTCACAGGCAGTGACTCGCTGCTTTCACAGACTCGGGTTGAATTAAATGAGAAGCGGATTGGGCAAATGAACAGGAGTCAGGTGTGATATGGCGTACAAGGTGACGCTGGATTTATCCGGCCGTTGCATCAGCTTTAACTGGTGTGAAATATGCAAAAGGAAGTCTGTTGTTAGACTACTTTGCTTTACTCTGATTTGTGCTGGCTGACTCCAGCGCTACCAATATCAATTCTTTTTTCCGAGCCATAGTTTGCGCATTATTAATCATCAACGATCGGTTATTATCCATCATCACACTCACGGATAATCTCTATTTCCGCATAAGCAGGCTTATCAGCCTGCTACTTGCGTTTGAGTAGGTCTCTTCCATCAGCTTTATAAAGTCACTTTCGGAGCGCCAGAAAGGAATAGCTCCCAATCTTCTGATAATTGCAGCGGGGAACAGGGGTGGATCAATGGGTTCTATTTGTCTTTGCCAGGCTTTGCCCCAAAACTTCTCAGGGTCAGCGCTTAGTGGCTGAGGAGCTTCGGCAGCTTGCGAGGCTGGCTTTTCATTGATGCCCGTGAGTTTCAGTTTTTCCAGCAGCTTATCTTTCTCGATTCCCAGCATCCTTAAAAGAAGAAAGGGATTCTTATCTATTGCTTCAGCAATCAGATATAAGATTGCCGCACTATGTTTACAGGGATCTCCCCAGTCCAAGCAATCACAATCAACCTGCATATCCTGATTGTATTCCGGGATCAGAAAAAGATCCAAGTTCATGAGGAGCTCATCAAATTCTATCGGCAGCTCATTGTTTAATAATTGGGCGACAATCATCGGCTGTGAGCCAAGCTCTTGATAGATTGCCTCAATCTGCTCTTTGGAGTAGGGGGTCATAGTTACAGTAATCTCATATGGACTTCCTGCGCTGCCTTGAACACTGGCTTTTACAAGACCCGCTGCAATCTCCAGGTCCTTTACCTGTCCGCCGCGGGCATAAGAGCGCCCTCTGGATAATCTGCCGGAATCTGCACCTTCTTCAAAATTTTCTACCCATAGCTTTGACCACCAATTGGTGACAAAGGCACCCCTCTTACTTTGGGATTTAATTCCACCCGTCACCTTTTTAGGGGTGCTTCTGGAGTAGAAACCGTAGCGGTTGTAAGTCATATTAATCTCCGGAAACATTGTCCGAAAGCCTGATCAGCTCACGGAAGTCATTATCGTTTAGCTTGCTTAACCAGTTTTCTCCTGCTCCCACAAGCTTTTCGTTGAGCAGTAGCTTACGTTCAATCAATTCGTCTATCTTTTCTTCCAGAGTGCCGGATACGATGAACTTGTGTACCTGCACGTTTTTCACCTGCCCGATCCGAAAAGCCCGGTCGGTAGCTTGGTTTTCCACGGCGGGATTCCACCACCGGTCATAGTGAATTACGTGGTTGGCATTAGTAAGATTGAGCCCTGTACCTCCGGCTTTTAAGGAGAGCACAAAGATACCGGGTGCATCGCTTTCTTCCCCAAAACGCTCTACTAATTTGTCGCGCTTGCTTTTGCTGAGGCTGCCATGCAAAAACAGAACTTCGGTGCCAAAATATTCTTGCAGAGCTTGTTGCAGAATAGCCCCCATCTGTGTAAACTGGGTAAAAATGAGGATTCGTTCTTTATTTGCCATCACTTCAGTTGTGATTTCGAGTAGCCGTTGCAGTTTTCCCGAGCGTCCCGGAATGGCCGAATTATCGCCCGCAAAATGGGCGGGGTGGTTGCATACCTGTTTTAAGCGCAGGATGGCAGAGAGAATCAAGCCCTTGCGCTCGATGCCTGCGGTGCTGCTTATTTTGTCCTGAAGATCATCTGCAACCGCCTGATAGAGAGATATTTGTTCTTTGGTCAGAGGGCAGTATTCCTTCTTTTCAATCTTATCCGGCAGGTCTGTGATGATGCTTTTATCGGTTTTCAAGCGGCGCAAGACGAATGGCGCTGTAATCCGTTGCAGTTTTTCTGCCGCAGCCTGGTTATTATGGATATGGATGGGGCGATGATAATTTACTTTAAAATAATTGAGATTGCCCAAGTAGCCAGGATTAAGGAAATCCATGATAGCCCAGAGGTCGGTAGCGTGATTTTCCACAGGTGTCCCTGTAAGCGCAATACGATATTCGGCCTTGAGGCTACGCGCAGCTTTGGATTGCAGGGTATCCGGATTTTTGATATTTTGCGCTTCGTCAATAATGATGCCTGCCCATTTCACTTGCCCCAGAAAATCTAACTCGCGGTAAAACAAGACAAAGCTGGAAATAACGAGACCAGCTTTTGTAGCGGCTTTGGCAAAGGCCCTTTTCTTGAGACGATCGCTGCCATGATGAATCAGCACTTTCAGCTTGGGTGTAAAACGTTCACTTTCTTTGCGCCAGTTATTCACCACGGTGGTGGGGCAGACCAACAGTACCGGCAATTTCTGCCCAATGTTTTTATCTGCCTGGATGAGAGCCAAAGCCTGAATGGTCTTGCCCAAGCCCATATCATCTGCCAGACAAGCCCCAAACCCCCATTTTCGCAGATAGGCCAGCCAAGAGAATCCTACCTGTTGATATGCCCTCAAGGTGCCCTTAAAAAGTTTCGGTTGGGGCAAAAGTGCAGGCTTTTCCTTTCCAGATAGTACGTTTAAGAGCCTTTGCATCCAATCCTGATATTCCACCTTTTGAATTTCAAAACCTTGAATCCCACTTTCGGCGCCAAGGGCAAGCTGAATCATGTCCTTAGCGGTTAGTTCTTTCTTTTGTTGCTTGTTTAAAAAGTTGATTGCTGCATTTAATTGGGCTATATCAATATTTATCCATTGACCGCGTACCTTTACCAACGGGTTTTTAAGCTTTGCCATTGCTTTCAGCTCGCTGAGGCTGAGCTCTTCATCACCCAAACAAGCACTAAAATCAAAAGCCAGAATACTCTCCATGCTTAGCAAACCGGAACTCTGGGACTTGGATTTGCGGGTGCTGAGTTTGATGCCAATTTTAGCTTCCGTATCGCGTTTTATCCACCAAGTGGGGAGTAGCACATTGAATCCAGCCAGTTTTAGAGCTCCAGCATAGGTGTTTAAAAAGCTGGAGGCCATTTCTGTGTCAAGTTCAAGGTCGCTTTGTTTGTGGGTAGTCCAGCTCTCGCGCAAGGCGGGATAGATACCTGTAGCCTGCCCCAACGCATTCATCATCCATTCTGCCGAAGGGAGACCAAAAGGTTTCAGGTCTTTCTGAAGGGCTTTGCTGGGTTTAAAGAATTTGGCAGCAGGGATTAGCAAGGATGGGTCAGCTTTGGGATGCAGCAGAATTTCCAGCTTCCATTTATCGGTAGTTGCAGGCTCGCAAAGCCTGAAACTCATTTTGTAGGCTGAGGCGCTCATCAGGTATATTTTGTGGTTCCAGGCAGCAAGTTCGGTGGCAAAATTGTCAATTTCATTTTGCTTACTCCAAACTACTCTGATATCATTGCTATAAAGCGCATTCAACCAGGCGTCATGAACGCTGACAGCTTTGAACACGGGACAGGGGTCAGCCGTAATCCGAATGGTGTGGTCCACCAAAATTTCAAGCTGTCTGCCAATTGAAGATGGATTAGCTGCTATCGGCACTGTGTCTGAACTATCGGTCATGCAGCTTACGGAAGGAGGAACAGAGCTACACAGAGCTCGAAAATCATTTGCAGAGGATTCGTTTAACACCGGCTGCCAAAGAGCATACCATATCCCAGCTTCCTGAATGAGCCCGGGTAAATAGCTCTCCTCTGAAACCAGATTGGTGGCCAGGGTACTAAGCCCGGCAAACCAATGAAAGGAATGGGAAAACAGCACTCCGCTATCAGGAATATTGCCTCCCTTGGATAAACGGACAATATCTATAAAACTGTTGAAATTCAGCTTCAATGCCGTGCATTCAAATGGGTGCAGCTTGGGCTGGGTTTTCCCCGGGGGTGGCTCTCCTATCAGGCGGGTAGAGGGATAATGTTTGCCACCCTTGGCAGGTAGCCAAACCAGTGTCTTTTGGGTCTGAGGGCGAACAAAGGAATCCCCCAAGCCCAGAACTTTAATGGCCTTTTTCAAATCTGGCAAATGACCGATTTTTGCGCCTTCACTCCACAAAAGTGGTGTTCCCCGGCGTAGCGATATGTGTAAAACAAGCATTTTATCCCCTATATTAGGCAGTGTGTAACTATAATCTGCACTTACCGGTAGGGAAGCACAGATACTATAGAGACCAAAGTTTGAATTTGCAGAATCCAGTCAAATGATTTTATTGTTAGTGCCAAGGCCTGTAGAATAATTCGTGACGCTGGATTAATCCGGCAGTTTCGCCGACTTTAGTCAGTACGAAGTAGAGCGAAATAGAGCAAGGCAAATTACAGCAAAATAATTTTCCTAAAGCCTCCCTTTCTCACATCACGCACCAGCTGAAGCCAGTGCTACAGAAGGCTAAAGCTATCATTGCTAAAAACGAAAAGAGGTCAGATTAATCTGGCCTCTTTTCTTATCTTAGCTCGGTTTATTGTTAGTGTTTATGTGTAGCTTCTTCTATTACCTGTCCACTACTGATGGAGCGTTTGAAGTAGTTGGTGTGCAGAAGTTTCTGTGCCAGTTTGGAATTCGGAGCGCCTAAGAAGCGTTCATACACCCTTTGCACTTCGGGATTGTGGTGAGATTTACGCACCGGCAGGGATCTGTCTTCTTCATACAGAGCTTGTCCACGACGGGCACGGGAAGCAATGTCATTGCCATAAGGCTGACCACCGCCACCTACGCAACCGCCAGGGCAGGCCATAATTTCGATGAAGTGCCAGGGAGCTTCACCTTTGGTTTTCAGGCCTTCACGTACTTGGTCCATCACCTTACGGGCATTGCCCAGGCCATGGGCTACGGCCACTCTGAGATCGCCGAATCCGGGGATATTTACAGTGGCTTCCTTCACTCCGTCCATTCCGCGCACAGCCGTGATATTCACATTTTCCAGTTCTTCACCGGTTACGAGAGTATAGGCAGAGCGGATAGCAGCTTCCATCACGCCACCAGTAGCTCCAAAGATGGTACCTGCACCGGTGTAAAAGCTCATGCCTTCATCCGGTTCTTCTTCAGGAATATTGGCAAAGTCTATGCCAGCTTCTTTGATCATGCGCAAAAATTCACGGGTAGTGAGCACATAATCCGTATCCTGGTATCCACTATCACTGAGTTCGGGACGGCGGGCTTCAAACTTCTTGGCTGTACAGGGCATGATGGCTACCGAGACGATCTTGGCAGGATCTATGCCGTGCTCTTCAGCGTAATAAGTTTTTGACAGCACACCGAACATGCTCATGGGGGATTTCGCTGTGGAAACACAATCCGCGAGATCGGGATAGTAGGTTTCCATAAACTTAATCCAACCGGGTGAGCAGGAGGTGATGAGGGGACGTTTACTACCGGCTTTCAGATTATTTACACATTCCGTGCCTTCTTCCATGATGGTAAGGTCGGCAGTGAAGTTTGTGTCCATTACGGAATCAAAGCCGATCTTTCTGAGTGCGGCATACATCTTCTTGGGAGTGACGCTGCCAAAAGGCATGCCAAATTCTTCACCAAGAGAGACACGAATGGAGGGGGCTTCCTGCACGATCACGTGTTTATCGGGGTCCAGGATAGCGTCCCACACCTCATCGACTTCACTTCTTTCACGAAGTGCGCCGGTGGGGCAGTACACTGTGCACTGACCGCAGGCCACACAAGGGCTATTATTCATACCCAGGCCATAGGCAGTGGTGATTTCACTATCTATGCCGCGATCGCTGCTTGTAAGCGCGTACACAGTCTGCACTTCATTGCAGACTGTGATGCAGCGTCCACAGGAGATACATTTATTAGGATCCCGGATGATGGATGGGGAACTATAATCCACTTCCTTCATCACCAGGATGTTGGGCAGTGCATAAGGATCCACACCCAGATTGTTTGCCAGGGTTTGCAGTTCGCATTTGTTGTTTGCCGGGCAGGTGGGGCAGACCACTTCGTGGTTGGAAAGGATCATCTCAACGAGAGTCTTTCTATAACTGCGTAATTTCTTGCTGTTGGTCGTGATTTTCATTCCTTCTGCGACGGGTGTGCAGCAGGCCCGTTTTGGAACGGGGACTCCACTGAGTTCTACTACACATACTCCGCAATTTGCGGTAGGTGGCAGATCAGGGTGGTAGCACAGCCGTGGGATATAAATCCCCTGCTTGTCGGCGGCTTCGATAATGGTCATGTCGTCAGGAACTTCCAGATGCTGACCATCAATCCAAACGTTGACGTTTTTAGCCATAATTATATTCCTCTTGTCTTATTTTGAGTTATTGCGATGAATTCATCACGGAAGTTTTCGATAGCACTGCGAATCGCCATGATTGGGGATTGTCCCAGAGCGCAGAATGAAGTTTGTTGCATAGTCTCGGCAATCAATTGCAGGAGCTCTACATCTTCCATCGTGCCCTCACCTCTTTTTATCTTTGTAATCAGTCGATAAAGCTGTTGGGTACCGTTCTTGCAAGGAGCGCATTGGCCGCATGATTCATGACGGAAAAAGCGCAAGATACTCCACAGTATATCGACAATGCTTTGATGTTCGTTGATCACCAGGATGGCGCCACTGCCCAAAACAGCAGCGTATTGGTCCAGGCTGGCCAGATCCATCTTCACGTCCAGCAGTTTTTCGGAAAGGAAAACGCCTGCTGCACCGCCCACCAGGGCTGCTTTGAACTTGAAGCCTTTTTGCATGCCGCCGGCGTAGTCGTTGATGATGGTTCTTAAGGTGGTGCCCATATCTACTTCACACAGTCCCGGATATGCCACATCGCCAAGGATGGTATAGACCTTGGTGCCAGTGCACTGCGGGGTTCCATATTTCTGATATTCTTGGGCGCCTTTATTGATGATAAAGGGGATATTGGCCAGGGTCTCCACATTGTTTACCACCGTGGGGGCTTGCCACAAGCCTATTACGCCCGGATAGGGCGGTTTCCAGCGAGGGTGGCCGCGGTTCCCTTCCAGGGATTCCAGCATAGCGGTTTCTTCTCCGCACACATAAGCTCCGGCACCGATCTTGATCTCAATATCCAGATCAAAACCGCTTTCGAAGATGTTTTTGCCGATGATGCCATAAGAACGGCAGTCATCGATGGCCTTTTGCAGGCGCATGATGCAGAGTTTGTATTCGCCACGGATATATATATAGGTTTTGGTGGCACCTACGGCGCGGGCGCAGATCATCAGTCCTTCCAGGAGCTGATGGGGGTCACCTTCCATGATCAGACGGTCTTTGAAGGTACCGGGCTCGCCTTCGTCAGCGTTCACCACCACATATTTCTGTTTAGCTTCCAAGGGAGCGGTAAAGCTCCATTTTGCTCCGACCGGGAATCCTGCTCCGCCACGTCCGCGCAGACCGGATTCTTTCACCTCTTCGATGATGTCTTGGGGCTGCATTTTGGTGAGGGCTTTTTCCCAGGCTTCATAACCACCTGTGCCGATGTAAGCATCTATGCTTTCCGGATCGATGATACCGGAATTGCGCAGGACTATGCGGCTGGCGTAGTTAAACTTGGGACTGAATTTACCGGCAGATTCCAGCATCAGGCTGGCAACCGGACGGCCTTTGAGAAAATGTTCCTCGACCAGTTCCGGAATATCAGCTTCTTTCAGATTTTCGTAATTGACGTTATCAGGATAGACGGTGAGGCAGATGCCTTTGCCAAAAAAGCCAAGCGGACCGGTTTCCAGGAGGTTGATCTCATCTGAGAGACCGGTTTTACTGATCTGGGCTCTTAAGGCTTTGATGAAGCTATCTACTCCAGCGGCCAAAGAGGTTTCGCTGATGCCAATCAGCACGTGGGAACGAAAGTATTTCATCGGTTCCTCCCTCTGATTTTCTCAATGATATCTTCTACTTTATCTTCAGAAAGATCACCATACACATTATCGTTGATCATCATTACCGGAGCATTTCCGCACACACCCAGGCAGGCACAAAGTTCCAGGGTAAATTTCCCGTCTTTTGTGGTCTCGCCTATTTCTACATCCAAGAGGGTCTTCAGCTTGCGCAGAATGTTGGTAGAACCCTTGATATAGCAGGGAGGAGATTCGCAGAGGCGAATAATATTCTTCCCTCGGGGTGTAGTGGAATACATGGAGTAAAATGTGAGTACTCCATAGATATGATTTTCCGGCAGCTTGAGATATTCCGAGATCTCTTTTACCGCTTCAGCGGAAATATAATGCTGAGGGTGAGTATCTTGAATCTCATGCAGGATGTAGATCAGGTTATCTTTCTTGGGGGCGTATTTTACGCAGATTTCTTTGTACATATTCTCCCCTATAGGTCTTCGTATTGATTTACAGCTTTTTTCATTTCAGTTCTATGAGCTACAGTATCAGGATGCATTCCTGGCAATTTGTCGATCGCCTTGACCGGGCATACATCAAAGCAGTTTCCGCATTTTATGCAATCCACTTGGTGGATCACAAATTTTTCTTCGCGGGAACCGGTGATGCATTTCACGGGGCAATTGCGGGCGCAAAGTGAGCAGCCAATACATCTGTCTTTATCTATGTCAAAGTGCATCAGGTCTTTACAAACCTTGGTTGCGCAGCTGTGATCTCTGATGTGTGCTTCATACTCATCCCTGAAATAGCGGATGGTGGAAAGCACGGGATTAGGGGCTGTCTGCCCCAGTCCGCAGAGCGAGAGCTTGCTGATGGACTCGCCCAAACGCTGCAATTCTTCGATATCGCCTTCGCGGCCAAAACCGGAAGTGATGCGATCCAAGACTGTCAGCATTTGTTTGAGGCCAATGCGGCAGGGAGAACATTTTCCGCAGGATTCTTCCACGCAGAAGTCCATAAAGAACTTTGCCACATTTACCATGCACTTTTCTTCGTTCATTACGATCACGCCACCGGAGCCCATCATGGATCCACGTTCTTTGAGGCTTTCATAATCCACGCCGGTATCCAGATGTTCCACGGTCAGACAGCCACCGGAGGGACCTCCGAGCTGTACGCCCTTGAATTTGTGATCGCCGACCATGCCGCCGCCCACATCAAAGATGAGTTCGCGCAGGGTGGTACCCATAGGCACTTCCACCAGGCCGGTATTTCTTACGTCTCCGGTCAAGGCAAAAACCTTGGTACCGGGAGATTTTGCGGTTCCCATGCTGGCAAACCACTTAGCTCCCTTACGGAAGATAGTGGGGATATTGCCAAAGGTCTCCACGTTGTTTACCACTGTGGGTTTGCCCCATAGTCCTTGCACAGCAGGATAGGGGGGTTTGGGAGTGGGATTGCCACGTTCACCTTCTATGGAATGGATCAGAGCCATCTCTTCACCACACACAAAGGCGCCGGCTCCGGTGCGGACTTCCGCATCGAAATTAAAGCCGGAATCAAAGATGTTTTCACCCATCAAGCCCATTTCTTTGGCTTGGAGGATTGCCGTCCGGATGCGTTTGATCGCCAGAGGGTATTCTGCACGGATATAGAAAAATCCATTGCTGGCACCCATGGCGTAAGCGCCTATCATCATTCCTTCCAGGATGCGATGGGGATCGCCTTCCAGGATGGAACGGTCCATAAAGGCACCGGGGTCACCCTCGTCGCCATTACAAATTATGTATTTCTGATCGGCCTTGCTATCGTGCACCATCTGCCACTTGATGTGGGTGGGGAAACCGCCACCGCCACGGCCACGCAGGCCGGAGGTTTTGACTTCGTTAATCACATCTTGGGGCGTCATTTCTGTAAGAGCTGTTCCCAGGGCTTCATAACCGCCTGTGGCGATGTATTCTTCCAAAGATTCAGGATTGATGTAGCCGCAGTTTTCCAAGGCTACTTTGATCTGTTTTTGGTAGAAAGGCACATCTTTTTGTGCGGGGAAAGTCTTTTCTTTATCGTGCAGCATCAGACGGGTTACGGGGCGTCCTTTAATAAAATGCTCAGTTACGATTTCTTCAACATCGTCCGGGGTAACCTTATGATAGAAAATACCTTCGGGATAGATCACCATTACAGGACCGTAATCACAAGGGCCCATGCAACCGGTTTCGATGATGTTTACTTCGTTTGTAGCTTCGTGCTTTTTGAGCACTTCGTGAAAGCGTTCCTTGATCTTCAGGGCTCCGGCTGAGATACAGCCAGATCCGCAGCAAATCAAGAGATCAATATGTTTAAAAGCCATTTATATCCTCCTGTCTTCAGTCGCCTGTAGCGACAACATAATCGGAGACGACTCTGCCATTTACGATGTGCTCGACTACTACCTTTTTAACCTTGTCCGGATTCATTTTTCCGTATGTGACTTTAGGTTTATCCTCTTCGATGAGGTCCACCACCGGTTCCATTGAAGAAAGTCCTTTTTCGCCCGTTTGAGTTACCAAGACGTCGGTAAGGTTTCTTGCTGCAATCTCTTCCAAGAAAGTTTTCATGACTTCTCGTGCGCCCATCGCAATCCCGGATGTCCCCATCCCGACCACGATTTTGATGCGTACGTTACCGCCACGAAGTTTCATATCTTCCTGGGCTTTTTCACGGATTTTTTTTAGGTCTGCCAGTGTTTTCATCAGACATCCTCCATGTTTGTATTTTGTATTCCTTCAAATAATGATTGATCGATGTATTCTATTACATCAGGATATGTAAGTGGGATATCTCCCAATTCTTCGCGAATGGCTTTGGTATCCAGGTAAAAGCATTGTTCTTTGGCCTTGTCTTGATAGATTAAATGGACATAGAAATCCACATCAGCGTGACCGATGATCGCGCCTAAAAGTGTGTCTTTCAGATTCCCCAGAGGCATTCTGTCGATATGATCCAGGGTGAAATCTACCGTGAGCACTGTGCCGAAGCCAGGCTCACTGGCCATTTTGAACGAACCGCCGACCAATTCCGCGTTTTGCTTGAACAGCGGGATACCCAGCCCAACTTTCTTTTCACGCTCCAGCTTGGAAGTGTAAAAAGGATCCTGGGCCTTTGCCAAAGTGTGCGAATCCATGCCTGCGCCGTCGTCTTCCACGATGATGCGCAGGCGGTTTTTTTGTACATTAGTGATCACGCGCACCTTGATATTCTTGGCTTCCGCTCGCACGGAATTCTCAATGACATCTAAGAGGTGCAACGAAATGTCTTGCATGTATTTACTCGTAACGTTCCAGAATTTCTTTTACTTTGTCTTTCGTGTCGATCCGGCCAAAAGCATCTTCGCCGATCACAAATACAGGGGCCAGTGAGCAGGCGCCCACACAGCGGACTGCGCTCATGGTGAAGAGGCCATCTTCGGTGGTTTCACCGATTCCGACACCCAGATGATCTGAGATCATTTGCACCAGTTTGGGAGCGCCTTTTACGAAACACGCCGTTCCCATACATACATTCACAGTATACTTGCCACGAGGTTTCATGGTAAAGTAATTGTAAAAGGTCACCACGCCATAAATCTTACTGGCGGGGATGTTCATCTTTTCTGCGATAAATTCCTGCACTTCGATAGGCAGGTAACCAAATAGATCCTGCGCGATGCGCAAAACCTCGATCAGCGGATTACGCAGATCTTTTCTTTCTTCGATTGCTTCAGCCAAGGCGTCATAGACTCTGGACTGATCTTGAGCTACGGAAGCCATAACTCCTCCTTGTTTTTCTTTCCTTAATATGTTTCATTATCTATATAGCGGCCGTCCAACTTGCGGGCGGCTTGTAAAATTTCCTGCGCCGTGGGCTCCTGCACTCTTATAATGCAAGATCCGCGCCCAATATCTGAAAGATAGTGAGCATCACTGGCTCTAATGAAAGATTTATCTGCCAATTCCGGATGTTGTTTGAGATATTCCGGCAAATTTAGCTTTGCCGTAATTCCCAATAATTCAAAATCCGGGCTTGGCGGTAAAAAGCCCAATTGAGAGATGATACTGTTTACTTCAGCATCGATATGTGCCGGCACGGCAAGGCCGCCAAAGGCATATATTCGCTGGGTAGCAGTAGCCAAATCCCATAAGGATGAATTTATCAAAGCTTTGTTCTCCACTCTTAGAATGTTCTCATTTTCGTCAATGATTACTTGGTCTCCAAAGAAATCTGGGTCGTTTTCGATCGGTAAAAGTGAGCGATAAAGTTCATTGTCAAATGCTTGAGCCTGACTGGAGTCATCAAAATAAGCCAGCAGGTGGATCTCTTCTATAGTCTGAATTTCCACTCCCCAGCTAAAGCATAACCCGGCTTTTTTTGCCACTTTCTCATAAGCAGCGCAATTTCCCATACTATTATGGTCTGTGATGGCAAACCACTGAATATCCAGCTCTTTGAGTCTCTTCACCAATGCCGATGGGGACATTTCCAAGCCCCCACACGGAGATAACACACTATGTATATGCAGGTCAGCGCGTAAGTTGCGCATGGTCAGACGGATTACTTATCCAGCATCTTATACAGGATTCCGGCCAGAGTGAAAGTGTCCTGTTGGCTGCTGATCAGGCAGACACTTTCTTCCAGGGCTTTGTCGCAGACCGCATCATCAGGCGCGTGTCCTTTGGCAAAGATAATGGCGGGAATACCCGTCATGGAGGCCACTGCGATCACGTTCAGGTGTTTCATAATGGTGATCCAGACCTGTTCCGGTTGGGCAGAGCCCATCACATCACTCAGCATATCACTCACATAAGCTCCGGAAATCTCAATATCATCGGGGTCCAGGGCCGGGGTGTGATTCTTTCCATCGATGGCAGCAATGTATTTAGATAGTTTTAGCATATTTATGTCCTTCATTATTTTTATTCATCTTCATTCTTGTCCGGATTGCCACGCATCAGCACTATGCAGTCATCGATCGAGGCTTTGCCCAAAACAATATCTTCCGCCAAAGCGTAACAGCTGGGAGAGCCGCAGGCGCTGCAGTTTAGCCCCGGCAGCATAGTAAGGAATTCATTGATTTTCTTCATCTTTTGAATGGCTTTCTTGATATCTTTATCGAGTTCCATGATGGGGCGTGGAGCCAAGGGTGAAACCGAAAATTCGCCTTGAGCATAGAGCTTTTCGAGCTCTTTCATATAAGTTTGGTTGTTTTTCCCTTCTTTGCTCATTTTCTTGATCCGGCTCATGGCCACAAAGGGGTTTTCCACATTCAGACAACCGCCCACACAGCCATTGGTGCAGGTTCTCAGTACTACATAATCGTATTGATCCAGATAATGATCCTCGATCCGGGAGAGGATATCCATTACATTTTCCACTCCATTTACGGAGAGAGCTCTGATGTCGGCTGTATCCACCAAATCTGCCTGCACACCAGAAAGAGCCCAGGTGAGACCTTGGGGATAGGTATCGATATCCACGGGATGATTCTGGATTTCTTTAACGATTTCACGCACCCTGCCATAGATCATACCTGCAGAAAAAGCACCGTCTTGCAGGTGTTTATAAGCTCCTTCAGGTTGGTGAACAGCTGTCACATGAGCCACACAGGGCACGATAAGAAAGATGCCGATATCTTCATCTGCAAGATTTTGTTCTTTGGCGATTTTATCCCTGAGGTAACGGGTGAGAATGCTCATCGGTGCTTCCTGATGCAAAAGATTGGGCAGCAGGGAGGGATATTTTACCTGAATAAGGCGCACCACCGCAGGGCAATTGCTGCCCAAAATTGGTCTTTTGTCACGGTTTTCCCGGATATAATCTCTGATGATGGAGATCATGAAATCCGTAACCATCGCTTCTTCCGCCACTTCATCAAAACCCAGCTGCAGCACGGCCTGCTTGGCCGCAGCATAGCTTACGTCTTCGGAAAACTGGCCAAAGAAACTGGAGGAAATGATCACCACATTGTATTTAAAATTTTTGATGATATCAAGAGGGTCGCTGGAGGGAATGATGGCGTGAAATTCACAAACGCTCACGCAATTTCCACAGTCCACACAGCGATATGGGTCTATATCTGCCTTGCGATTCCGGACCCGGATGGCTTCGGTAGGGCAGACGCGCACACAGGCTGTACAGCCGGTACAGTTATCTTCCAGAATCTGAATAGCGTGAAAGTACTTACTATCTGTCTTATTCATGATATCTCTTAAGCGAAATAAATGAGAAACTCCAGCTTGGTACAGCTTCCGGCTGCGGAAACCAAACGCATGGCATCACTGTTTCTCTTGATATTGGGAAGTCCCAGTCCCGCGCCAAAACCCAGCTCACGCACCAGATCATCCGCGGTGGAAAATCCCGGGGTCATGGCCTGCTGGATATCGGCAATGCCAGGCCCCTTGTCTTCAAAACGCACATGGATGAGATCGTCATATACGGTGCTGTACATCATGCCGCCTTTGGAGTGGGCAGCCACATTGATCTCTGCTTCATAGGAGGCCACGGCGATTCTTCTGAGGACTACAGAATCCAGGCCCAGGCGTTTGAGTAAGTTTTTGAGTTCGCTGGAGCCCTTGCCCGCTGTATTGAAATCCTTTTCCGGGATGGCAAATTGCGTTTCAACCTCTGCTACGGGAGTCTCTTCCTCGAACTGGCGTACTGCCTCCTCAAAGCCCTCGGCTACAAAGCAATATTCCTGCATTATTTTAGATCTTGCAGCTGCGGAGGCCCGCGTTAAAGAGTAAGCCACTACAACGATAAAGAGTAAATTTTGTACTGACGATCGGCAGTCCCCTCTCTTCAGCCATGTCGATCACATCCTGTAAGGGCTTTTTGCCCCGCACAAATACTATTGCGATGAGATCGATCATATCGCTGAGCCGGATTACCTGATTGTTGGTAAGACCGGTGAGCAGTAAAGTGGGCTCTTTGGTACACATTAAGATGTCAGATATCATGTCTGACGCAAAAGCACAGGGGACTACCCTGTCCAAGTCCGCTTCAGGAAAAAGCACTTCCCCTTCCAGCAATGTAACGAGATCACTAAGTATCATTCATATTCACCTTGTAATTATTACTATAATCCACTGTTTGAGAAGCTCTCATATCAGTCAAGAAAAAAGTGAGAAAAGGCATGTTCTCAGTCTTACTATTAGATTACAGTTCCGGGATGATGGGCTTTGAACCTGAGATATACCACCACCCAGACTGCCCTATCCCCATTTGTTGTCGTAGAGATGCCGTGGAGATAGCAGGGAAAAATCCTCTTATCCCCACGGCATCTTTAGGGTAGCCTATACAGGAGGACTGCTGCAAATCGCGGGATAGGAGGGTAGCTCTTGACTTTAATAAATCCCTTTGCGAAATATAGCCCATAGCGCTTTAAGTCCCAGAGGGACGTTGTTTTAGATAGAACAATCAACAAGAAGAGAAGGAGTCCCAGCGGGACGGTATAATTGATAAAATGAATCATTTCGTGAAAAGCAAAGGGTATGAGAAGTTAGCTAAGAGTTTATAAACCATTCGATCCAAAATATAACGTCCCTACAGGACTTGGGCCTGTTGTGTAACTGTCGTTTGCTATCTGAAATACCGTCCCGCTGGGACTCAGAGGCAAACTGATCTGGCAAATTCCCACCCCGCTATCTTCAAAGACTATACGGTGAAACAGCTTAATATGGCTCTCTGTAATCGGGAAAAACAATTTAATCTTTCCCGAATCAGCTTTTGTGTACCAAAGATGGTTTCTCCTTGGCTCAACCTCCCAGCTTGAGCAGTTTCAAGACCTTGTGACTGCCAGATTGAGGCCGGGCAAAATAGATTCCTGAGCTCAGACGGTTTCCAGAGGAATCTTTGCCGTCCCACAGAGTGCCATCAGGCTGTGAAGGCAATGTTCTGACCTTCTGGCCACGCAGATTGTAGATGTTAACAACCGGGCAAATATCTGTAGAATCAAATTCCAGTTTCACAGAGCTTTTGAAGGGATTGGGATAAGCTTTTAGAGCAGGTGGTGCAGCCACGGGATCATCTGTAGAGACTGAAATATCGAGTCTCATACAGCTTAATGTGGATAAGGAGGGAGGTGTGCTATATCGGAAAACGTAAATATATTCATCGCTATTTATGAGACTGAAGGAGGGGTTATCGACGACAGGCCACCCCCAGGGGCTGCCAGTCACCGGAATCCACTCTTGGCTATTCAGATCAGCCAGTTTGAAATCAAGCTGTCCATCAACGTAATAGATCAATAAAAACCTATTCTGATAAAGGCCCATATAAAAAGGTAAATCATACTCGCTATTTATCTGCGGAAAGCCTGTATGCAGATCTATATTACCTTGTCCGTCGTTATAATACATCCGGATGTCACGGTAATCTCCCCCCATCCAACCATAGTCATATTCACAAGCATGCAAATTATTTGGCAGAGTAAGCCGAAAGTCCCATATTTCTTGCCACGGTTCCATATTCGGAACACAAGACCAGGTATTGAAACTAAGGTTATTTGAGTTCACGTTCATTACCCCAGTGTGAGAATCAAAACCAAGATACTCAGTCCAGGTACCAAAAAAATGGTTTGCATCGAAGGAATAAGTGAGCCTGAAAGCTCTATTGCTCAGGTTTGTGGGATTTACGTTCATCTGGCTGTCCACTAGCATAACAGGGAATAGCTCTGGATTAGTAGTGTACATGCTCTCCTGAGAAATAAGCAGCCTGTCTGTTCCCAGTTTTCCTATTTCTCTCTGATTGGCCTCCGGATTAAAGCTATAAAGCGGGTAAATCCCGCCACCTATATAATCCCAAAACTTGATCTGATCTTGATCCATGTATAT
>CAXZAB010000004.1:0-22001 GCA_964293715.1 uncultured bacterium
CCCTCGTTTTGATCAGGTATTGAACAGAGACTATGAGCCTTTATGCGCAAACTCAAAAAATGAAATAAATAGACATGTATGAGATCTAAGAGGCTATCTTCATAACTATCTTCACGGGTATTATAAATATGATATATAGATATTATGGGGGAATGCCTGGTATTATCTTTATTTTGATCCTCTGTGGCGTATCCATCCTTGCAAAACCCAGATCCCTTGCTCCATTCTCCATCGTGATTTTAGCGCGCTTTCGACTCGAGATGACTTGAATTCCCGAGTGAATTCGAGTCGAAAGTATCTTAGAATCAAATTAATGGCATCACCGGGAGCTGGGCTGCTGTGGCTGCTGAGCTTATATAGTTACAGTGGGGGCAGTAAGGTGGACAAAGAGAGTCTGGAAGCCCGGATCCTGAATTTCTAAAAGATCAATAATGAGAAGCTTAGATTATCGCCGAGAGCCAATTCCGATTTCTGGTGCTATCCTCGGAGTGTTTGGCAAGCTTGTTGAATTTAGCACGCCGCTGATCAAAACGGGTGATGCTTTGTTTCAAGGATCTGTTCCAACGGCTGCGGCTTAAAGTGATATCTTCCTGGTATCTATTGAGGAGACTGCCGGCGCGGGCGATGAAATCCATATAGCGATATTCTTCCGCCCAAAAGAGCAAGAGATGGGTGATGTCTGCTTCGGGAAAGTCCCGGCGGCTGTCGCTGGAATCGATGAAGTAGTATTTGGTGGCTGCCAAAAGGATATTTTGGGGTTGATTATCGATATGGGAGAGGCATTTTTCGGCTTTGTAAGTAAAGGCGTGAAAGGCTGCCAGGGCTGCGGCCAGGTCTGAAGTAGAGAAATTGGGCAGGTCCAGATAGGCTTTGCCTTTGATCCGTTTGGCGGTGATATAGTAGAGCTTTTGGCCCATGAGATCAGCTTCGCCGGCAGAGAGCAGCTCCGGCACATGCGGCGGGGCCAGGTTATAAACCTTAAGTTCCCGGTCAAAAAGCTCTTTATCGATAAAGAGCTTTGAGACTGCGCTGGGATAGGTAATCAGAGGCGGAAAATCCGGATTCAATCCAAGGAAATCCTTTCAATACGGTTTTGTTTCAGCATAGGCACGATGAGTTCATTGGTGGGCAAGTGATAATAGATATCGGCCGCGCCTTCATAGCCCTTCAGATCTGTGATAAATCTGTTTTGTTCCTGGGGAATTTCGATAATCATATTTTCGGACCAGGAGCTGAAGTAGATGCGTCCCAGGTCGTCGATGGCGATTCCATCCAGCTGGGAATACATACTATCCATGAAGATGCTGACATCTTTGCTGCGCACGTCGATGCTGAGAATGGGGGAGTGGGTGCTGTGATTGACCACAAACATCTGCCAGCGGGGCAGATCGTAAACAATGCCATTGGGCTTGTCAAGCAAGGGGCTGATGATCTTTTCCTGAGTTTTGGTGACGGGATCATAGACATAGACGCAATCTCCCATGGTATCGGTAATATAAAGCAGTCCATGCTCGGTAATTGCAATATCATTCAGGCCTGATGCTCCTTCTATGGGATAACTGTCGATGATACTTGCCTCAGCCACATCCACCACCTGAATTTGAGTGGGTTCTGTGACATACAATTTTCCCTCTTTGAGCAAAATGCCCTTGGGGCTTTTGAAAGCCCGGTGCATATATGTACTCATTTTGCCATCATTGTCCATAGCTACGATGCTGCCATTGCCCACGTTTGAGATCAAAAATCTCTCACCTACGGTGTCATAAGCAACGCTCTCAGGCTTGTCCAGCTTTACGCCGGTACGGTTCAGAGCCCAGAACAGCAATGCTGTTACGAGGATCATGGCCACTATAATGAGGATGACTTTCTTCATCTTAATTCCTTTGGTCCCAATTGCTGCCAGTGGGCCCATCTTTTATTTCTATTCCCAGAGCGCTGAGGTCGTCACGAATTTGATCAGACAAAGCCCAGTTTCTATCTGCTCTGGCTTGGCTTCTGTAGTTTATAATCAGTTCGATCAAAGCTTTGGATAAATCAGGCATCGGTTTGTTTAGCCTTGTCTCAGGATGCTGGAAAAAGCCTAAGACTCGTCCCAGTTTCAGGAGCATACGGGCTGCATCCAGCCGTTTTTCTGCACTGGATTTGCTGTTTTTGGCCAGGCGTGCCAGCTCAAAGAGGATGGCGATAGCCCGGGCGGTATTGAAGTCATCGTTCATAGCTACCCGAAAATCGTTCTCAAGGCGCAGGCAGTCATTGCAGCGGATCTCTTCCACCTTCAGACTGTCCAGCTCAAAATCTTCTATGGCTTTGTAAAAGTTAGCCACGGCCGTATCGCTTTCCACGATCAGTTCGCGGGTGAAATCTATGGGTGAACGGTAGTGTTTGGAAAGGAAGAAGAAGCGGATGGCTTCAGCATCATATTCCTTTAAAATATCCCGTGCAGTAAAGAAATTCTTCAGGCTTTTGCTCATCTTTTCGCCATCGATATTGAGGAAGCCATTGTGCATCCAATAGCGGGCCAAAGGTCTGCCGGTGAGGGCCAGAGCCTGGGCATTCTCGTTTTCATGATGGGGAAAGACCAGATCAATGCCGCCGCCATGGATATCAAAGTTTTCACCTAAAAAGCTCTGACTCATCACCACGCATTCCGTATGCCAGCCGGGACGTCCTTCTCCCCAGGGGCTAGCCCAGAAGGGCTCTTGGGGCTTGCTTTTTTTCCATAGGGTAAAGTCTGCCGGATGACGTTTGCTGACGTTTTCGGCAACCCGGGCTCCGACCTTTTGCTCATCGATCTTTTTACCGGAAAGCTGACCGTATTCAGGCAGGGAAGCAGTATTAAAATAGACATCACCATTGGCTTCATAAGCGTGATCGGTATCCACCAATCTCTTGATCAAAGCTATGACCTCGGGCATCACTTCTGTAGCCCGGGGCTGATGAGTGGGAGCTCCTATGCCAAGGCTGGCACAGTCTTCCAAAAAGGCGTCGGCATACTTATCTGCGATCTGCATAAAATCCTGGTTTTCGGCCTGAGCTTGCTCAATGATCTTATCGTCTATATCAGTGATATTTTGCACGTAAGTAACTTCATAGCCCAGGTATTCAAAGTACCGGCGCACGACATCAAAAAAGAGGAAGGCGCGGGCGTTTCCGATGTGAAAGTAATTGTATACAGTGGGGCCGCAGGCATAGAGCTTCAGCTGGCCTTTTTTGAGGGGGATAAATTCTTCTTTGGTTCTGCTTCTTGTGTTATACAGCTTCATGTTTGCTCCGTGATTTATTTGTAGATTACCAGGCGTTCGCGCTTTTCGATGTTTTTGCCATCCTGAGTTTTGGCGCGGACACGGATAAAATAGGTGTTATTGGCCAGGCGAGCTCCAAATTCATCTTTGCCATCAAAGGGAATTTTATTGAAACCCTGCTGGGCAAAGCTCTGGATTCTGCGAATGCGTTTGCCGCTCATCGTAAAGACGTCCAGCGTGATGTCTGAGGATTCAGAGATAATGAAGGTGATGTGTCCTTCTCTTTTGATGGGATTGGGGTAGATGAGCAGGTTCTCCATAGATATGGGGCCTGTTTTTTTTGCCACAAAATGCACTTCTGCCACCTGCGGCAGGTTTTGATTGTCAAAAGCGATGAGCTGGACTCTGTGCGAGCCTTCACTGAGCTTGGGCATTTGGTAGATCAAGGTGCCGTGGGTGTGAGAATCCATATCATACTCAAAATAATCTGTGACAGAGATGGGATTGAGTGAATTATCTATCACCAAAAGGATGTTGTGCCCTGCAGTGCTGGTGAGATTGATGCCATTATCGTCCGAGATTTTGGCATAGAGCAGGGGAGATGTGCTTACCGTATCGCCTTCCCGGAAGTCATAAGAGCCCAGATATATAGAGATTTCTGGAGGTGCCTCATTGAGAGGAGCATCAGGCAAAATCTCGCTGGAAAGCGGCAAAGGATGATAGTAGGACACATAGTCCTGAGAGCTTGCTTCATCCCAAAGGTAGCTGAGTACGAGGCCGCTGCTTCCAGTGACGATATCATCCGGCACAAAGAAAGCTGCGGACAAATCAGAATTTTCCACTGAGACTTGTCCTCTAAAGATTTGCGGTCCTCTTTGGGTGACACGGGTAGTATTTACCAGATAATTGCGGCTGCTGTCATAGGCGAGAAATTGAGCTTTGCCATGCAGACCCGTTGCGCCAAAATTGCCACTAAATTGTGCATTTTGCCGGGGATGGAGAGTGCTGACATCAGGACTGAGATTCTTTAGAGTAAGGCCTTCTGTCCGCATGGGAGGGACGATGTGCAGATAGGGATCGCCCAGGATCGCATAGACGTGATTGTTCGTGCTGGAATTGGTATAGCGTAATTTTGCGTCCATCAGAGCCTCGCCCAGGGGAAAGTGGCGATTGAGCATATTCGGTATAAAATAACTCATCAGCGCATGATTGGGACCGGAAAAACTGTCGCGCGTGGCTCCTATGGAGGCGATGGCTCCGGCGTTATTCATCATCACTGTCTTCTGTCCCAAACTCTCATGAGCCCAGTGATCAAAAGTGCTGACTCCGCAGGAAGCGGCGATGAAAAGAGGCAGGGTGTCTGCATTATGCAAGCGGCCCAGATCTGTGGAGACATTGAAGTAGTCCTGCATGCCGAGGATGTCAAAAGAACCGTGACCTACATAGTACCACAACAATCTGCCGTCATTGATCTCATCGATTAAGGCATCACGCGCCTTGGGTTTGTTCAAAAACTCATCGAAGTCATACTCGGCGGCAAAGAGTTTGGTTTGCAGCACAGCAGGATGCAGCAGTCTGGAGAGGTCCTGCATATCTATGGTATGTTGCCAATCTGCAGTGCTATCGCCATTTACATTGTCATCAGCCATTAGTACCACCTGATTGCGCCATAAACCGGGGGTGGGATTCTGGGTGTAATTTTGGAAGTTGTTCAGCATGTTTGTGAGTTCACCCACGTTTGACACCGGATACCTGCCCACCACTATGTCTGGGCGGATGTCATTGGTAAGCTTGACAAAATAGTCGTCAGAACAAGCTGAGTTCTCCGGGTTTTTGTAAACCATGATTTTGTTCTTGCTCTGGGCCATGCCAGAATAGTTGCGCCAATCCATCGTGCCCAATCCCAGCAAAGTAAGGCCTTGAAGGGTAGGAGCGGGGGCAGTGTAGTAAACATATTTCAGATATTGGCGGATGGCTCCGGGATCAGGATGCCCGCCATTAAACTGGTTGAAGATATCTTGCTGGAGAACCACTTTGCTGTGGTAACCCCAGTTTTGACTATACATATCTGCCAAAGCATTGGCCTGATCCAAAAACTCCGCGGGAGTAACTATCACGCTTTGGATGGGCCCGGAAGTCTGGCTCAGATCTACGGGGTGCATTTCCTGGATAGAAAGGGGGCTGAAGTATTCATCGGGCTTTGAGACGAAGAACTGAGTCGAAGCTCCCCCGGTGGAGGAAAAGGTGAATCCGCCGTCTGCTAACGTAATGGGAAGCTGGCTGAGCAAGCCGGGACCGCTTTTTTTGAAAACTTTTACGTCTGTGGCGGAACCGCTGAAATCATATTTTACACCCTGTCCTACATCGGACATATAGGCATTGGCAATATACTGTTGGTTGGTCTTATGCAATTTTTGGGAATACGTAACCCGGTAGTAGTCCAAAAAGAGGTTGTCCATGTTGTTTGTCCTGTGTACCCGGATGACGATGCGATTATTGCCAATTTGGAAAGCAGAGGTTTCTTTCTTGAAATGGTACATAAGCAAGCCTGACCAGGTGTGGATTTCATTATCCTCGGTATAGGGAACAGCCACGCCATTGACATACACGCTGATGCGATGTATGGTGTTGGAGCGGACGTTTTCCTGCTGCATACGGAATTCCAGAAGCTGGTTTTCATAGGGGTCCACATCCACCAGATTCACATCAAAAGTATAATCGAGAGTGGAGGAGCCAAACATCCGCGTCATAAACCAGGTAAAACTTTCCGGATCACGGCGCTGCTTTTCTTCTTCCACATGAACCAGTTGCCGGTGGAAAGTCACTTCATTATTTACATAGGGCAGATCACCTTCAGGCTGAATGCGCAGGGGCGGCTGGTCAAAGTCTCCGGCAAAAGTGAGCCAATAAACGGCATTTTGCGAATAGGGATTATGATAGATCTTTTGCAAATCCGTATTCAAAGCGCCATTTACATCATAGCCACTGCGGTTTGAGCCATAAAATAGTATATAGTCAGCAGGATCAAAACTGCCGTCTTCTTCGCCTACTACTTGGATAGGCAGCTCAGCGAATTCTTCGCCGGGGTGGTAGGCACTCAGTGGCAAAACCTTGCCAAAAGTGCTGAAGATGCGGAAGCTGCGCGGGTCTATTTCAGCGATGGGGAATCCTGTGAGCTGAGAGGGATTGATGCGATACATGCCGGATTTGTCGGTTTCGATCTTTATCCACCAGGGGGAACGGGAAAAATCGGCATAATTCACCTCTGCGCGTTGCGTTGTGTACCAGGATTGGGCATCTTCGTGATTCAGTATTTGTTGCAGGACTCGCGAGGCCAGGGGATCATTCCGTCGCGGGCTTTTGGCATCAATATCCCCTTGGAGGGTGATCTGTATTCTGGCGGAGTTCACGACCGTTATAGTTTTATCGCCATCATAGCGGAAGGGGCTTAAGACAAAGGGTACAAAAGAATGTCCGCGGAAGACGCCGGGTTCCAGCTTTTGGATAATGCTGTTGTTCACAGCACGGTACAGATCTTCATCGATCTCATATTCATAGTCCGAAATACCGTCCCGATTGATGATGTGGGGGACAGGGATGAGGCGATCAGGCAAACTAAGGCGGGTCTCAGTGCTGGATATCAGGGAGTAGGTGGCATTTCCATTAGGAGGGATCCCGATCTTAAACTCAAGCTCCGGCAAGGATGGATTGCCCGGTTTCTCTGGATATCCGGCCTGGCTCATCATAATGCTGGAAAAGCCATGTTGCTCCAGGATTTCATACTCATCAAGGCCAAAATCCACTATCAGATTGCGCCCTGAGCGTTCGAGCACTGTAAACTTGGCCATAGCAAAGCTACAAATCAGCAGCAATAAAGCGATTATCGTTGTGCGTTTCATCGTTCTTTCTTGACGGTAAATATCTTCTCCAGTGAAAATATCAGCAGGTAGAATATCCCCGTAAAGATGAATATTCCCAGCATGCCCTGGACCATAATCCAAAGCGATTCCTGTACAGTTTCAAGTCTTGTAAGCATTATATATAACATTGTATTACCTCTCATATATAGTATGATCTTCCGCTTGACATTATCATCATGCGGTTAATTGCTTCGGTCACAGACACTCAGTCTTTCTATCAGATAAATTAGTCAGAAACTGCGAAAACTCAAGTAAAGATATCTCTTCGCCCTGTTTTAGAGCATAGAGGCCAGACCAAGCGCCATGCACAGCATTTTGGTCTCACCGTCATCAGCTCTGGAGGGGATCAAGATCGGGGCTTTGGTTCCCATCACGATGTGAGCTACGCGGTATTTACAATAGTAGGTGAGCATTTTGCCATAGATATTGCCAGCTTCGATGTTGGGTACGATCATGATGTCTGCAGATCCTCCCACCGGACTGGTAATACCTTTTAGCCTGGCGGCTGTGGCATCCACGGCGTTATCAAAAGCCATAGGCCCTTCGATGATGCAATTGCAAATTTGTCCGCGTTCATTCATTTTGGCAATCAATGCGGCATCCATGGTTGCCGGCATTTTGGGATTCACCACTTCCACGGCTGCGAGCAGGGCAACTTTGGGATTGGGATTACGCAGATAGTGAGCTACCTGCACCGCGTTTTTGATGATGGCGATTTTGTCTTTCAGCTCTGGCATGATATTTATACCGCCGTCACTCATCAGCTTGATTCCATCGGGGTGTTCATAGGCTAATACATCCGAGATCACTTCGCTGGTGCGCAGGCCCTTTTCTTTGTCCAGCACTTCTCTCAGGAGCATAGAGGTATCGGTCTTTCCTTTCAGGATCAGATCGCCTTTTCCTTCATTGATCAGTTCTACTGATTTTATCGCTGCGGCTCTCAAATCTGTGCCGGTATCTATGATTTCAAAGCTCTGGGCATATTGTGGGGACATCTTTTGTAAAAGTTCCCGGATGGCTTTGGCATCTCCCACGAGGATGCTGTCTGCCAGACCTTCCTTCTTAGCCAGGATTGCTGCGTCCAACACGCTTTCAGTTTGAGCTGCAGCTATTATAGCTGTGCCTCTGCGGGCCTCTTTTACCCTGGAAATCAGTTCGTCAAAGTTTTTTATCATAGCCTGGGCTCCTTATATGATTTAATTATCGTAGTGTTCAAAGAATTCATCCACAAAGGCATCTTCCTCCGGCTCCATATGAACCAGAATCTTCTTGAGTGCTTCTTTCTGGATTTGGCGGACCCGCTCCCGGGAAAGTCCCATTACTTCAGCAATCTGAGCGAAGTTTTTGGATTCATGCTTTTCATTCAGACCAAAGTAGGTGCGAATGATCTCCGCTTCCCGTTTTTCCAGCTTGTCTATAGCCTTATGAATGCGTTTGGTGAGGCGTTCTTGTTGATATAACTCCTGAGGATCCAGAGCATCTGCGTCGTGCATGAAGTCGCGGGTTGTAAAATCTTGGAAGTCGCTGGTTTTCAGCACTTCATCATAGGAATAGGTATTCGGGATCTGGCTTTTGATGAGCTTAATGGACTTTTCGGTGATGTTAAGACGGTCTGAAATTTCTTCAGTACTGGCCTTTTCACCGGTCTCAGTATAGACCCGCTCTTTAGTGGCTTTGATTCTGTGGGCGGTACTGGATTTTCCCAAGGGAACTCTGATGAGCGAGGACTTCTCAGATACAGCCAGCATAATGCGCTGTTTAATCCACCAAATGGCGTAAGAGATAAGCTTGATATCCTTGTCCGGATCAAACTTCTCAATGGCTTTAATCAAGCCGATATTGCCTTCGCTGATCAATTCAGATAGAGAAAGGCCTCGGTTTTGATAGCGGGCGGCAATCTTGACCACAAACTTGAGATTGGCCTGAATCAATTTATTCATAGCCTCGTTATCTCCATTTCTGGCTTTGGTGCCCAATTCATGCTCTTCCTTGCGGGAGAGCGGTTGAAAATCAGAGATACCCTTCAGATAACTCTGTAAAGCTTTATCGGCAAAAACATTTTCTCTTCTCATTCTTTTAGGCATAGACGTCCCCTTACTCTAAAGGTAATACTTTACGAGGGTTAATGGCCTTACCCTTAATCCGGTATTCAAAATGCAGATGGGACCCATTGGCATTGCCAGTAGAGCCTACTGCGGCTATCTGCTGTGCTTTTTCTACTTTATCGCCCACCTTCACAAGATTTTTCTCGTTGTGAGCATATACTGTCATTACAAAGTCCGGATGTTCTAAAACCACCACGTTTCCATAGGCTCCCTGTACTCCGGAATATACGACGATGCCGTCCAAAACAGCATATATGGGAGTGCCGGCTTTCGCCCCAATATCGATTCCCTTATGAGGTTTGCCATGACGCAGCCCATATTCTGAGAGTATTCTGCCATCCACCGGCATTACCAGATCATTACGGATCTTGTCTTTCTTGAGCAGATCCTCTTCGGTAAGGCGGTCCAGAGCGACCTGATCCACCGGTCTGGGACTACCGGCCAAATAGAGCCTTTGTCCTACCGTCAGGTTACTCGAAGTCAGGGAATTAATGCGTTTCAATTCATCCACGCTGGTATTATATTCACGGGCGATGCGATATAAGGTATCTTTGGGTTGCACGATATAAACTTTTTCGATGACCACGGTCTGTTCTTCTACAGTATCATCTCGCACGAGCCTAAGTTCCTGATCCGGGCGTTCAGGTGTTTCTTCCTGAGCTTCAGAGCTGGTGCCGGGATCTTTGATGATCACATGCTGTCCGGGATGGATGGAGACATTGACATCGGCAAATTCATTCCATTCAACGAGCTCATTCATGCTGATATTATGCTTCCGGGAGATCCTGTAAAGATTGTCTCCCCGCTGGATCTCATAAAAGAAATCCGCCGGTAAGGAAGAGCGCGGGACAGTTCTGACAGGGCTGGGTTGAACGCTTGCTTCAGTTTGAACTGGCTCTGGCTGTTTGGGCTCTGCTTTTACTTTTAGGGTCTGACCGATAGAAAGACTGGCATCGCTGAGGTTATTCATCGCCTGAATTTCAGCTACGGTCATATTATATCTGCGGCCAAGGCCATACAGGGTATCGCCTCTTTTTACTATATGAGTTTGCGTTTGAGCACTTGCCAAAAGTGGCAATAAAGTTATTAGCAGTATGAGCCAGATGTATCTATAAAATTTCAAAACCATTGTATTTGTTGGGTGTATCTATAGTTTCTGTATCCAGGCTGTCTATACGGGAAAACAGGCTCCCGCGGCGTAAGAGCTCTCGATAGAGGTCCATTTGCAGTCTGTCCTCTGTCTCTATAATTATGCGCACAGAGCCATCCGGATGATTCCGGACATTGCCTGTGAGACCAAGTTTCAGAGCGTGTTTTCTCGCATAGTTGCGAAAACCAACGCCTTGTACGCGTCCTCGTAAGGTTATCTCCCATTGTGCCATATTAACTCTCTCCAATCCTTTTGAATCTTTCTATTTGAGGTGGTGATATTTGTCAAGGATTCGTTTTATCGTATCCAATGGGAACGGAGTTCCAAAGATCGACAGTTTGCGGGTAACAGTTGGCCATTTGTGGAATAAACCAACAGGCATTTTTCCCGGTTCTCTTTTACGTTGAATCATAATACTTAAATAATAAAGTTAAAGCTGGTCCTAAAACTCAGCTTTCAGTTCTCGCAGCATAAGATCACGCATAGCCAGATGCGGGTCTTTGGCATTGTATAAAATCTCATAAACCTGTTCCACGATGGGCATATCTATGCTCAGCTTTTGAGACAGCTGATAAACGCTACGGGTAGTTTCCACTCCCTCTGCCACCATTTTCATGGTAGATTGAACTTCCTGCAGGCTTTTGCCCTGGCCAATCTGATATCCTACAAAGCGGTTGCGGCTATGAGGGCTGATCGCTGTTGTGATGAGATCCCCGATTCCCGATAGACCCAGGAAAGTTTCCGGCCAGGCCTGCATTGTTTCTCCCAGGCGGCTGATTTCCACGATACCCCGTGTGAGCAAAGCCCCCATGGTGTTATCTCCAAAACCCAATCCGCTGATGATTCCTGCAGCAATGGCGATGATGTTTTTCACCGCTCCGCCTATTTCCACTCCGGTAATATCCAAACTGCGATAGGCGCGGAAATACTCGTTTGAAAATATCTGCTGCAACCAGATCAAAATTTCTTCATTCTTTCCGGCGATTACCACTGTGGTAGGTACTCCCCTTGCCACTTCTTCAGCGTGGCTGGGGCCGGAAAGCACGCAAATTTTATCATGGACGGCTTCGGGCAGTTCTTCTTCCAGGATTTTGTCGATAGTTTTCAGAGTCTTTTGCTCGATCCCTTTGGCTACGTTGAGGATTGCCTTTAGTTTTGGGGAAAGCCAGATTTGCTTTGCGAGTGAGGGTTCGATATTGTGCAGAGTAGAGCGCACAAATTGCGAGGGAGTAGCCAGCATAATCAGCTCACTTTGGTATTCTGCCACTTCGGCAAAAGAATCCGTAAAGCTTACCGTATCCGGCAGGATGACGTCCTTCAAGAGGACCGGGTTGCTGTGCTTTTCTTTTAGGCTGCTGAGAAACTCTTGATTGAATTCCCAGACCAGGACTTCATGCTGGTTTTCTGCCAACAATTTTGCCAGGGCCAAGCCCCATCCGCCTCCACCGATGATGGATATTCTCATTGTTTGATCTTTTCACAAAAATTGCAAAGATCCTCGTCGCTTTCCTCATCGTCAAAATCTTCTTCTTCTTCGTCCTCATCGTCCACCCAATCGGGGCAAAAGAGCAGGTCTTCCTGATAGTCCCATCCATCTACATTGCTCAGGCCAAACCGGTCCAAAATCTCTTCTTCCCAAAAGGAATAATGACAGACTCCGTCCAGATTTCTCCACACCAATACAGGGTGCTTAAAATATCTGATCTCAACCTTGTGATTTTCCACCAGGTCGAGAAACTCCTTGATCTTCTTCTTGTCTTTTTCGGCTCTAAAATCCATGATTACCTCACTTTTTAAAATTTGTAACTAAGCATAGCAGAGAGGCGATTTTCGCTAAATTCTTTCAAGCGCAGCACACTCGCATTAGGTGACTCTACATTCCTAAAGATGTGCAAGTAGTCAAGAGATAAATTCCAATCTGGATTTAATTTTAGATCTAATCCGGCCTTAGTATTGTAGGCATGGTAGGTCCGGCCGCCATACCAAGAGCTGCTTCCTTGATAGTAGCGGTCTTCTTTGCTGAGTTCCAGATAGGGGCGCCAGCTCTGATTTTTTGTGCTTTCACCGCTAAAGGGCATCTGCTTCAGCCTCAGTACTCCGCGATAAATATTGCTGTCGTAACTGCCATCATCTGCATCCAGCTTTTTGTAGCCGGTATTATCAAAGCTGCGATAGCTGTATGAACCCTGCAATGAAAAAGAGGGGAAGCTATAACGGGCACCGAGTTCTGTGGTGAGGCGGCTCCCATCTGCTTCTACAAAATACTTGTTGTAATGCATATCTTCATAGCGGACGTTACCGAAGGTAGTGAGTTTTTTCATGGGTCTCACCACGAGTTCTGCCCGGTATAAATTGCGTTCGTAGCTGTATTTTTCGTTTTCGTTTGTGCCGTCTGTATCCGTAAAATGTCTGTAATATATATAAGGATAGTAGCCGTATAGAGTGGTCAGGCTCCAATAGTGACGGTCTACGCGAAACCGCAGCAGGGCGTCGTGACGCTCTTTGTCGGTATTGCTTACATTTTGACTGATTTTAGCAGTTACCGAAGGGGTAAAAGTCCACCAGCGATAGTGAATGGGATAGTCCAGATCCAGGCGCATAGCCAGCTGCAGATCATCCGTAGTGTTTACAAAATCCAGTTTGGGATCATCATTTTTCCAACGGGACATATCATAATCTGAAAGCTGGAATACGTTATCCGTATATTCTGCTCCCAAGCTAAGTTCTGCTTGGATTTGAGCATAGGCATGTCCCAGGCTGATCAAAAGAATTCCGAGGCACAGGATAATCGGGCGGAAATTTTTACGGCGTCCCAAGGCTTTGGGGCTGCGAATCTTTTTGCTATCTTCGTTTTTCAATCCTTCCTCCTGATCGGGGCAGAGTTCCGCAGTAGATTCTTTGTCTAATTTCAGGTCATCGGTCATAGCCATATCATTTCCCTATTTCTTGATGAAGACAGGGCGAGCCATAAACATATGGTCTGTATCTGCCCGCAATTCATATTCACTGCTATCCGCATTGTCCGGTAGTTCGATCTTTTTGCCAGTGGTGAGAATGCTCACACCCTGAGCGCTGAACTTGCTGGTTCTGGCCAGACTGAATTCATAACTTTCTATCTTTTCCCCATTATGATAAAGGCTAAAAGAAGGCAGGTTGCGGTCTGTGAGTCTGGCCCGTACATAGACTGCACAGTCGCGGGCGTTATTCAAGGTAAACTTGAAGGGCTGGGTTTGATTGAAGGTATAATACTCACTGCTGGTCCCATTGTGCGTGAGATCGATCATCCCGGCATGGGCTGTGATCTGGCGGCTGGGTTTGCGAATTTTCTTGGGTTTGGGTATGGGCTTATACACCTCAAAAGGGCGCATATACATACTGCGCTGAAAGCAGAGCACTTCAATGGACTTTGTGCCCTGTGGTACGTCAAACTCAAAATCCTTATACAAGTAATAACCGTCTTTGAATTTATCCAGCGTGAGGTCGAAGGGCATTTCCATCTTATCAATTACGATGATAATTCTGGGTTTACGCAGCTTTTCAATGCTGAAACTGCGCAATTGGATTCTTTTGACGTCTTCGGTTTTGAGTGTCATGCTTTTCTCTGGTAAGCTGCGATAGTACCAGTGTTTTGTTTCTTCTGTTTTACGAAGTCTACGGTTTCCTGGATTTTCAAAATCCATGATTCTGGTGCGATATTCTTGTGCGAAACTCAAGCTGGCTATCAGGCTCAGCAGAATCAGTGTTATGTATTTTTTATTCATTTAGATAAATCGTCTCCTATAATTCGTCGTCGTCTTCTACTATGTTGCCCATAAACCTGCGGTCATGACGGTCAAAGACAATCACCGCGATAATGGCAAGAACCAGAATGGCCAGACAGATACTGGCTACAGTCACATTGTGGATGGTGGAGCTGAAGATAGTGCCTTCTCCCACCACAGGTTTTTCTTCCAGAGACAGGCTCAGCTTGTATTTTTTGGCCCAGCGGATGATGCGGCGAACATGCAGTACGTTTACATTGCGTTTGGCCATCTTCATCATCACACCTTCACGGTCGAAATCACGCTCTGCCAGCTTGGTGTTCAAACCTTCCGGAATCAATCTGGCATTGGGCTCACTGCCCACGTTTGCCAAACCTGCACCCACATTTACAAAGAGGCGGTATCTACTATTGGCATCTATCATTTCATCATAGGCTTTCATGCGCAGATCAACGTTTTCTTCCAGACTGCTGCCCATGATGAGGGGGACGTTATTTCTGATCATGGCTTCCCTAAGAGCATTCATGCCGTCATCAGAAAGTCCGATTCCTCTGTCATCACTACCTCCGATAGAGGCATAGTTTGCGCCGAAGCCAAGTACTCCGTTTTCTTTGAGGATGGCTTCCATATCCAGCCAGGTGAGCTCTTCCCGGTTTGCCCCATAAGAGGCAGAGGAGAGCGAGACAATGATTTTGGGATCCAGTTTCATTACCGTCAGAGCGGCATACAGAGCCAGATTCACGGCGGGATTGGAGCCGGTAATGCCTATTGCCACATTATCGCCTGCTTTTAACCGGCCAAATTCTTCCACAAAAATGGAGGCGATATTGGGGTTGATGGCGGCTTGTTTTTCGGAGAGCAGACCGCGGTCTGTAGTGATGGAAGACAGCCTTCTGCCTATCAATCCGGTATGGAAAGGATCGTTGATGGGATCAATATCAATGCCTCTGACTTCGATTTCCGTTTCTAAAATATCCAGATAATCCTGCATCAAGTTTACCGCTGCCAGTTTTTCTTCATAGTGATTTGTCTTGATCTCCACATAGGAATGTGAAGCTATCAGGTATAGAATAACTGATAAAATAAAGAGCAGGATGAGTGACCAACCTGATTTGAGACTGGGACGAAACATTTTGCGAGCCATCTTAAACCTCCCCACCAAAAATTACCATCAGTATCAGACGTACCAAGACCGCTGCAATAGTCATCGTGGAAAGTGTTTTCCAAAAACCCTGACGCTCAAACCAGTTTGCGATGAGACCAGGCACGATGTAACCAATAGAGGCCATCTGCAATTGGTAAATGGTGAATTCATGGATTACCATCACGCGTGATGCCCAACCCAGGATAAAACCTACCAGGATACTCAGCACCATTCTGCGCTTGCCAAACAGCAAGGTAAATTGACTCACTATGCGGATGACTCCCCAGGTGGCCAAACTGATGATCAAAGTACCCAAAATCTGCATGGGTTTATCAAGGTACAGCGCTATATAGCCCGGAACCACGATTCCACCGGCGGATGCGCCCAACAATTCTGAAAAGATAAGACTGATAATTACGCCGATTCCTACAGCGGCTTGAACTATTGCATCAACCACGATCAGCTCCTTTTTTCACTTTAGGTATTTTATGTTTAAAATGTGCCACTATCTGTGCTCCATATTTTATTTCGCCTGCAATGTTTCCGATGCCCATTACATGGGCTTCTTTGTCTGTAAGATTCCAAACCTTTTCATACACTTTAGAGGTGAGCGGTTGCCCCAGAGCAATAAGCTTTTCCCTCTTCACACCATGGCTCAAGGCGTAAGCTTCCACTTTGTCCGGAATCTCGCCGGTGAGCAGAAGGTAATCATAATTCACTTTTGCCATGGCATCCACCAATTGCTGAGATCTGAACAGACGGTCTGCTCTGGAATTTAGTATAACAATCGTCGTTGCATCTGTAAACTCCGCTGTCACCATATTAATGATGTAGACAGTAGATTCAGGATCGTTGGCGGCAAAGACGTTGTAAAAATGGATCTCTTTTCCCCGGTCCGGGATGATATATTTTCTCAGCGCTCCGGGATCCGGACGAGCTCCCTGCATGCCTTTGAGAGCCACGTCATGCGGTATGCCGACCTCTTCGCAGACAGCCAGGGCAAGCTGCACGTTTTCGAGATGTTCTATATAACGAAATTTGGCTAAATCTTCGACACTTACTTCTATATGGTCAGGTCTGGTGATTTTGCAATTGCGTTTATCGGCTACCATTTTTAGGATGGGATATTGTTGCACTTCTGAGGTATAACAAATTCCATTGGGTGGAATTGTGTTTGATAAACACATAGCCACACTCTGCACCGTACTGCCCATCAAATCTAAATGGTCTGGACGGGTATTTGTGATTACAGAAATTGTACTTTTTACAAACTTGCGTTCAGTAATCCATTGAAAAACAGGATTTACTGCCATACACTCAATAATTATTGCATCCGGCTTTTCTTTGGCAGCGTGGCGGAAGATGTACTTCTGCTCAATGATATTGGCACCTTGCAAACGGATGATGGCAGCCTCCCGCCCATCCTTCAATATCATTCGCGGCAGTGTGCCGGTAATTTTTGCAATATTACTTATTCCCCCGGCTCGAAACCCGGCTGCGATCAAACGCGTAACGCTGGATTTTCCTCTGGTGCCGTTTACGTGAACACGAATGGGGATTGAAGCCACATTCCGGCTATGTCGGCGATACTCCAAACTCCAATGTATGATTAGGATCAGAGTCGCAATGATCAATATTGTCATCTATTTCCTCGTAATTCTAAAATCTGTCTTTTATGTGGACGTATTTCTTCAAGTTCCTGAGTCCACAATAAAACTGTGTGCAATATCCATTCCACTATCATAAAAATGTATAGAAAATGACTCCAATTATGCACATTTGGGCACGATAAATTAAGAAACCTGCGTTTGTGCCTGCACGTTAGTCTGTCGGGTGATTTTTTACACGGTAAGATCAATATAAACTTTCTGGCACTCATCTTGTCTCCTTTTGCTTGGAACTTTGGCACAGCGGTAATCAGGTTTTAGAAGATTGTATTACTAAAAACCATCGTCAGAATTTTCTCCATTTCCCGTCAAGGTATTTATTTGTCTGTGTTAACTGGCTGGATCGTACAATATATAAAAAGAGTAAGGGCACGATCTATTGACCGTGCCCTCATATCTCATTTTGCTTAGACTTTGAAGAGCTCTTTATACAGGAACTCCTTAAAACATCCTATAGTTATTTGATCCTATTTCAGCATCATTACTTTTTTGACTACCGCATTATTACCAGTATCAATTCTGACAAAGTACAAGCCGGAACTAACTGAGTGCTTACCGTTATCCGTGCCATCCCAGATCACTTTGTGGAAGCCTCTCATCATGTTATCATCTATCAGATCGCGTACTCTTTGTCCCCGGATGTTATAGACAGTAAGGCGAACCTTGCTTGCTTCCGGTATTGAGAATGCTATCGTGGTGGATGGATTGAAGGGATTTGGATAATTGCTCACCTCCAATTTGGTGGGAACCGGAGCGTTGTAGATTGACTCATCTTCTGATTTAGCCATTATCTTACCCCATAATTCATCCACCGTATGTTTTGCATCTTTGAGGGTGGAGATCGAGATTCCATTTGATTGATATGACATTGTCGAATGGGCAGCCTTGCCTGAGTCGTCATAATACATATCCTGCATGGTATATGCTATATCCAGCAGACACAAGAGCGAATCCACTTCAGTAGTGGAAAAGAGCAAAAGGTCTTCATAACCTAGTATTGCCTCAGTGTACAGGCCATCCAATCTATCAAGTATGGCATATTTAGCCTGAGCACTTTTTATCAGGACACTGTCGCTGCAGGCTACCATATAGGCATCATAGATTCCGCGTAAATCATTTAACAAGTCTGGATATCCTGCATAAATGGAGTTTAGTCTTCCCAAGCTCTGCAAAGCATATAGACTATCTGGTTCATTTGTAACTATGCTGGTATATAGTTGCCTGGCCAGTGCTTGATCTCCACCTTCTTCTGCCGCCAGAGCCTGCTTGAACAGGTTATCTCCTGAATGTATGAAGAATGTATTCGGCTCCGAGCTAAATGGTTCAAAATCCACTCTCCACGAAAGAGGATAAATTGAGGCTCTGATCTGCCGCGCATCAGTAGTTCCCCAATAATTATTTGTTGCCTTCATAGGCTCAAGCCCACCAGAGCTTTGGTAATATAGAGAATATCCTATTCCATCGGCATTGATATCATTGCTATTTTCGTCTAAGATCGGATATGAGTCGTTTAGGAGCTTTATTTCTGGTCCTGAGCTACCATTGATCTCAGTATAAGAGATATTGCATTCTCTGACTATCGGCTCGGAGCTCCGGAGCATGAATAGCCCCATCGAAGCATTATTGTGAATATCATTCTTGAGAATCATGGTATTGCTATTGTAGATTAGCATAGCTAAGTCATTTTGCGTTATCTCATTGTCGCCTATATACCCTAAAGAGCTGGCGATATAATTATTCATAATCACGATGCCAGTACTGTTTTGCAGGATCCTATTATTCTCGATGATGAAAGGAGTTCTCATATCTATAGATATACCCTGATCGCAATTCTGGATTTCACTATTGGTAATTGTTACTGTACCTCTGGCCTGAATGCCAGTCATGGCTCTTTTGATGATAGCGTTGTTACAAAAAAGGTAGGCATTCTGGTATGTAAGAATACCTACCCATTGTTGGTCGCTGGTATCCATAGTTATGGATCTCGAATTCCCACCATCTATAGATAGTAATCCATAGTTGTGGATTCTCACTCCCTCAGAAACCAATACAGAGCTGTTTGGTCCTATTTCAATACTGGCGCCACCTGCGATTGTGATATTGCCAGTGATCTCTATATCTCCCTGTATATTCAGGTCGGTATAAAGCTCGGTTTGCGGGATAGTTCCCTTAGCGATTACCAGATTATCATTAATCAGCCCTGCTGCTTCTAAATCAGCCCAGGCATAATTCACGTAGAAATACTGATCATCATAAGCTAAAGACTGAAGAATATCTGTAGAATAGAATCGATGATTTGGATCGCCTGAAGGAGGCACAGGATACATGGGCTCGACAGATGTTAGCATGACTGCAGTAAATTGATCTGGATCAACTCCTGATCTATACACCCTAAATCTGGGATGTGAAATTGATGTATCGTGACATACCACATCCAGCTTGTTTTGTATATATGATGCTGTAATCCCCTTTATATTACTGTTGTACAAGCGCAGAAGGTCAGTTCCATCTACTCGCAGGTATTCTCCATTTAATAAAACAATGGATCGATCTAAAGAGATAGACGGTGTGTCTCTGTACTTAGTAACCACAAACAACTTTCCATCTGTCTCAATAGCATTATCTAAAATATCAATTGCCTGATTAGCCCCATCAGTACATCCAATCAGTGTTAAGGTTTCCGTAGCCGGGACGCTGCTTGATATACATGTAACAGCAGTACAATATATGGAATCAATTACGGTAACAGATTCAAGCACTCTGGGAGTGCCACCTGATCTTGGAGCTAAAACTGTAATAAACTTTGGATCTTGAGCTGCAATTGCGACTTGTTTGCCCTGATAATGAGATGCATATCCTAGACGGTAGTCATTGGGAAGTCTGTTAGAAGTATCAATATTTAATGAATAGTTCGGAGATAGTGACCCACATGCTATATCCACATAGTCACAATTAGATACTTCATCTTTCTCTACTGAAATAACATTGCCAGTCAGCACAACGCTTGTAGTATCACCTACTCCGAAGTGCAATAGATTCCAATAATCGTAAAAGTTCTCCTCATCAACTGATTCCACATCATCAAAAATAATAAACAAATCATCGTCCCTAACAAATGATCTTGATAAAAGAGCAATTACATTCTGCTGACTTAGGGGTTGGCTCCAATCTTCAGCATTACGGTATCCTAACCTCAATTTCAGTAAATCTAAATTAGGACTTTTTTGAAAGTAATCTCTAATGCAAGGATCTTCTATCATTTGTTCCTCAGTTACTGCTTCTTCATCATAAGAATTAAAAGCACTTATTGGGCGGTATAAAGCACCTTGGTTGTTTAATAGACTAGATAAAACCGTATCCGATGGGTTAACTATTAGCATATTGTGAGCATACGGAGATCGGCAATATTGTCGCCCGTCGTCCCAACCATATCGATAGTATCCTGGATCAATAAGGAATTGCTTGCCCCTATAGAAAAAGGAAAAACTTGATTGATCGGCTTGATCATGATAGCCAGAAAAACTATTCTCGTGAACTATTTTAAGCGTGGGTTTTAAATGATATGTTTGACTTGTCAATGCAGAGCTCTCTGGGACTTTAGTAAGTACAGAGAATTCGGAATTTGACCAGGATTCAAATCCAACAGAGTTAGGCACCTCGGTGTAATTCAATATTTTCGGTTGTTTGTAAGGATTTGAGAAATATTGGACAAAAAAGTTACATGGTAGCCAGCCATATGGTATGACGTTAGTATTATTAGAATTTAAATCCTTTTTTGTGCGGATATACCATGAGCATTTAGGGTCAATGCTCTGATTATTAGATGTGTTTTGATAGAAAGCATATGCTACACTAGGCTCGATCTCTTGAAGGTATTGAGCATCATTATACGCCCAATCTTCTCCAGTAGGAGATAACTTTTGCGTCATATCACATATCCATGATATTATGTATTGGTTGTTAAAGTAATTTGTGCTGCCGGCAGAAAGCCTATTTCTTGCTACAAAATAAGGTGCCAACTGTACCATGAGAAATCCCATATAATTCACACCTTCGAAATAAGCTCCACTTTTCGAAGTATGAAAATACAGCATACCAGCTTTTTGATATTCCTGTAAAAAAGTTATCGGAACATTCGTAGAGACCAATTGGCTATCTACATAAGCCACGATGTCCGACATCTCGTCATGCAGACTTGGATCTGTAACGGATAGCAACAATGCGGTCAATCCTAATGCACCGTACATCCCTAACCTATATTGTATCATGCTGAAACCAGGATAATCGGGTTGTTGTGAGGATGGAAAGTCATGAGCCCAATACCCATGTTGGTATTGTTTATAACTTGTTGGGAAACTGGAAGGATTGGCAAAGATAGAGTCGTAATAAGCTTCAGTTTCCAGCATAATATCTTTACACATTAACATTATGTTTTTTAACTTGTATAGATTTTGGTAGTATGTGTCAGTGCTGTCCATTTCGCTGTAATAGTAATAGAAGCAATCATACAGCATTGAAGTATTTATAGCTAAATAGCTCAGCTTAAGAGCTCTGTCCGTACCCTCTACGGATGTGTCAGTGAATGAGTCCTCTAATTCGGTTATATAGTCAATCGAAATGCTGTTTAGGCTGATATTAATACTGTCAATAATTGATAACTGGTCTGCTCCAAACATTGCCTTTCCTAAATTATATGATGAATCACGGATGCGCTTATAGTCTGGACCAGCAACGTACCGATTTGCACGCATGTCATCATCTTCATATCGAGAACGCATAAGATCACGAAAATCATTCAGGAATTGATCGTAATACTCACTTGATGGGTTAGAAATCGAATTTCGCATATCAGTTAATGTCTGGGCGTCAATAGCGATGGAACGATCAATAAATGTCTGGGCGTACATAAAACCACATAAAGTGATTGAAATGATTAAAGAAACTAATGTTTTCATGGTAATCTCCTATTTTACTAATATAAATTTCTTTGTGTTACCTGGATTGTGTGCATC
>CAXZAB010000005.1:0-21618 GCA_964293715.1 uncultured bacterium
CTAAAGCTATCCACATAAATGTAGAAGCGGTTTGCAGGACTGTAGCCGTGGAAGCCAAGATAATAGGTGCCGGCAGTATTAGCCGGAATATCCACTTCCACCATCTGGTAATTTACGTTTGTGATGTTTTCATTTACCCAAAGCTCGGTAGTCATCGCAGCAGCGGTAGGGGAACTTCCCATATAAAGGGCAAGTTTCTCAGCCTGAGTAGCCACATGAGCACGGTAGTAGAATTTTACCTTATAGATATATTCGGCATCAAAAACCATAGGAGCTGCAACGAGCCAGTCATCCATGGCCACAGTGTCATTATAGCGGATGCGCATAGCGTTTGGTGCAGTATTGGCAGAAGGATCGTTAAAGCTGGCCCAGCTATAGGCATCGTTGTTTAGATTCAAGGAAACCCAACCCAAAGGCAGAGCCGGAGGGGTCGCAGTATCGAAGTTTTGCACATAGGGATAGGTGGTTACAGTGGGATCTGCCAAAGTGGTAAAACTCCAAATAGGGCAATCAACCGCATCACCATCAGCATTGAAGGGAACGATTTGCCAGAAATATTGGGTGCTGTAATTCAGAGCAGCCACGATGTCGTGAATTGTATTAGTCTGGGTAACACCATTTACCATGTTGGTAGGAGGAGTGTTTGTGCCCAGATACACTTTGTATCCATCTACCAGTCCGCCGCCCGCCTGCCAGGAGAGGTCGGTCAGGACGCTTACGTTGGTAGCCAGATGATCCGGATTTGGTGTTTGTGCCGCCATGGGGGGAGCACCCTGTTGAGCAGGGCTAAAGCTGAAACTGAGTCCTTCGGAAGGAAAAACCTCAGCGCTCAAACGACAGTTGCTGGTATTGGAGGTTCCGGCCTCGGTATCAGTCCAATCTGTAGAGGTGGTGCGATTGTTGTAGTCTTGATTATTGGCACCACGCAGGCCCACTTGAACTGTGGCAGCGGTGTTTACAGTCATAGCTGTAGTGCCGCCATAAGAAAATACTATCTTGCTATCTTCTTCATGAAGGTGAATTTGGAAATTTAAAATATCGTTGGACGCCAGAGAGGTGTCCCGGCGGAAATTCTTCCACTGCACGGTAAAGACCCGGTTCGGGGCTGTGCCGGAAAGCAGGTGCATGATCTCACCATCGTCGCGTGGAATGAGATTACGGTTTAAAGCTGCTATCGCATTATTGGTAGCGGTAGTGGCACTAATGGCCAAGTTGCTGGTAACCACTTCGTCACCCATAGCCAGAAAGCCATTTTCGGCAATACTGACCGTGGTATATGCAGTACCATCATATTCAAAAGAGAAGCCCAGCGGAATTGCATTAAAACTGGGATTGCTCACGGCCGGTACGCCGGTGAGTAACACAGTTCCTCCGCTGATTTCTGTGTAAGTGCCTGCGGAGCCGGTAAAAGTGTAATCGCTTACGACTGCCCAGTTTCCGACAAGAAATGCTGAAAAGAAAAGTATCAGCCACAATTTGTTAAGTTTTGTTCTCATGTTTTCTCCTTAGTATCTTCCAAAAAATCTCAATAAAGTCTGATTTCATGATACAGACTTAGTTTTCATAATTTACGTTAAAATTTGAGCTCTGAACTTTGTGTCAAGGAAAACTTAGTTTGCCCAAACTGGTGTTGATAAATTCATTGATGTTTATCTCGGTTTCATCGGTAATTACATACTCAATGCTGACCTGATCGCCTTGCTTACTCAGCGGCAAATAGCTGCTTAGATTGCTGGTGGCCACAAAGATAAGGCCCGGCTTCTCTGCAAGCGAGAAATAGTAAAAGCTGCGTCCGTCTTTGACGTCCGTAGCAATTCTGCTAATGAGACCTATCACTTTCTCCTGATTAGACATCTCACCCTGCGTAAAACCTATCTGGGAAGAAGCTAAGATCATCAGATAAGCCTCCCGCGCGCTTTTTACGGTTTCACCCACACCCACCAGGGAAAAATCGCGAACCGAGACAAAGCAGTACATCTTTACCAATCCAGCCGCATCCTTCAGGGTCATGAAATAGGTGGGGATGTCATTAAGATTCACTAAAATCGGGAAAGTGGCATAATATTCAAATTGCTGCACCTTGCCCTGTGCCGATCTCATCGCCGCATATTCGGTGGCACCGGAAATCAGATACAGGGCCGTCTTTTTATTGCGGGTATTGCACAGCACAAAGCCTACGGTTCCTTCATCGGCACCCACAGATGACATGCCCGTGTAGAAATAGCTTTCTCCATCATTACCATAAATCACATTGTAGCCTTGGGTGGTAGTAAGCAGATCGCGTTTGCCAAAAATGGTGTTCCAGAAACCGTTTACATATTTGCCCCACCAATCTAATTGCGGGATTACGAAATATGAGGGCTGCACTCTATCCACCCAATCTGGGATCAGTTCATCATCAAATGAGCCATCTTCCTGTTTGATCAAAGGATAGTAGCTGATCTCACCTGTGCAGGCATGCACTGTAGCCAGGCCCAGAGATTCCGGAGCCCGTACGCCAATGGTGTGATCGTATGCCGTAATCGTCCAATAAGGTTCACCATTATCATCCAGTTCAAAAGTATCTCCCGCTAAAGCAACTCCGGTATAACCGTTCAGATAGAGGTGTCTTTTGAGATTCTTATTAAAGAAGGCATTGCGTTGATAGCGAATATTTAGCGGCTCTCCATTTAGTTCCCGGACAAAAGTGATATCCTGCGAGTTTGTAGCAGAAACCATGATGTAGCCAGGGGTGCCGGCCTCGCGATTTGATAGCCATTTAAAAAAGCCTGAGTGCAGAAGCGGAACTACCCAAAACAGTTTGCCCTTTACCATCTGAATGGTAGGATCACCCAAATCCACCCTGCTGCCCAAGGCAAAATCCTCACCCAGTTTCTTTTCTGCCAAAGAGCGGGCAAAGGCTTCATCTATAATAGGTACCTGGGCCATGTTTACAGGAGATACCAGATCCGAGAACTCCGTGCTCTGGATATCTCCGATCAGCTTTCTATAGCTTTTGGCATGAAACAGTCCGCTGGAAAAGAACGGTGCCAACACCAGGATCAGAAGAAAGGCTATATAGATGTATCTTAAAACCTTGCGGGTCTTATGTATTCCCCAAAAGGGCAATAATATAAAGGCCAGAGCGGGAACCCAAACTAAAAATCGTAGATTGAGTACCGGATGTTGGAAATACAATAAATAAGCCAGTAAAATCAAACTGAGCAAGATCGCCCACCCTAATTTTAGCCGGAATTTACTAAAGTTAATTTCTATTGGGGCGTTACCCTTCCTCGTTGCCTGATTCATAAAAACTCCTTCAAAGCATTTTTACCATAACATATTAGCATCACCTATCTGTCAATGATTTTCTACTCGAATCTGTCTCGCAAAGCTCAAGCTCAAAAGCGGACTTTCCACTTCTGGACTTTAACTAATCCTGCAAATTCACCTACCAGCCAGCTCGCACCCGCGCAGCTTCATCGATTTCAAAGTGTCCGCGCAGCAGATTATAGCTCATAAATCGGTGGACCCGTAATACTTCGCTTGACAAATCATCCCTTTTCTTAAATATGTCAATTGAATTGAATTCTATTTAAGGTAAGACCTTATAAATAAAAGGACATAGCATGAATCAACAATACATTCGAAATTTCTGCATTATTGCCCATATCGATCATGGCAAATCCACATTGGCGGACCGCTTTTTGGAAGCTACAAACGTTATCGGCAAAGGCACTGAAGTATCCCAAGTGCTGGACAGCATGGATCTGGAGCGGGAAAAGGGAATCACAATAAAATCCCATGCCATTCGTATGACACGCACTTATAAGGGACAAGAGTATATCCTGAATCTGATCGACACACCCGGTCATGTGGATTTCTCCTATGAAGTATCCCGGGCCCTGGCTTCCTGTGAGGGAGCTATCCTATTGGTAGACGCAACCCAAGGCATAGAGGCACAGACCATGAGCAATCTTTATTTGGCTATGGAAAACAATCTGGATATCCTGCCCGCCTTGAACAAGATCGATATGCCCAAAGCCGATGTAGAAGGCACACAGCATGACATGATCGAAATTCTGGGCTGTACGGGAGATGAGATTATGAAGGTAAGTGCCAAGACCGGCGCCGGAGTGGAAGAACTTTTGGATGCTGTAATCGAAAAACTTCCTCCACCAACAGGTGAGGTAGATGCCCCACCCCAAGCCTTGATCTTTGATTCATATTTTGATATGTACCGGGGCGTGGTAGTATTGGTGCGTCTTTTTCACGGAAACCTTAAAAAGGGCGACAAGATCAAACTTTTTAGCACTGAAAATGAATATGATATTGAAGAAATAGGCTATCTGGGCCTCAAGTTTGAAGCTCAGGAAGAACTTTTGACCGGGGAAGCCGGTTACATCATCGCCGGCATCAAAGAAATAGCCGATGCGCGGGTGGGTGATACCATTACCTCTGCAAAAAACGGTTGCGAAGCCCCGCTGCCGGGATTTTTGGAACCCAAACCCATGGTTTACAGCGGAATCTTCCCCATCAATGGCGAAGATTATGCTGACCTCGTGGAGGCCATCGCCAAACTCAAGCTCAATGACGCCTCCCTGATCTATGAAAAAGAAAGCTCAGCAGCTTTGGGCTACGGCTACCGCTGTGGATTCCTGGGCATGCTGCACCTGGAGATCGTTAAAGAACGTTTTTTGCGTGAATACAATATTCCCATTATCGCCACCACCCCCAGTGTGCGCTTTTTGATCGGGCTCAAAAACGGCGAAGAAATTGAAGTGCACAATCCCATAGATTTTCCGGATCCTTCCAATATCGAATATATTGAGGAACCCTTTATGGATGTGGAAATCATCGTTCCTGCTGAATATATCGGCAATATCATGACCCTGGCTCAGGATCGGCGCGGAATCCAGAAAAACATCCAATATCTTGATGAAACGCGGGTGTCTTTGCACTATGAAATGCCTCTGATTGAAATCATCTTTGACTTTTTTGATAAACTCAAGACCGTGAGCCGGGGCTATGCTTCCCTGGATTATGCCTTCAAGGATTTCCGCCCTTCCAAGGTGGTTAAGGTAGATATCCTGATCAATGGCGAAAAAGTGGACGCCATGAGCTTTATCTGCCACGAGGACAAAGCCCATAACTGGGGTAAGAGCATCACCGAAACCTTGTCTGAGGTAATACCCAGGCATATGTTTAAGATTGCTCTGCAAGCCTCTATTGGGGCCAAAGTCATTGCCCGCAGCACGATTAACGCCATGCGCAAAGACGTCCTGGCAAAATGCTATGGCGGTGACGTGAGCCGTAAGCGTAAGCTTCTGGAGAAGCAGAAAGAAGGCAAAAAGAAGATGAAGGAAATCGGCAATGTGAATGTGCCACAAGATGCCTTCCTCGCTGTCCTGAAATCAGATCGGGAATAGTTTAGCATGAAGATCTGGGCCCTGGCGCTGATCATAACTCTGATGAGCCTGGGCCTGTTTGCTCTGCAAGTGGCAGAGATCTCCTTTGAGGCGAATTTTGAGGTGGATGAAACCGCTCTGGCAGCCGCATGCAGAATCCCTTTAGGTAGTAAATACGATCCGGATTTGATGGACGCTGCTATTCAAAATCTGTATCAATACTTTTATGAACAGGATCAATATTTTATCCAGATTCCCCGTCCCGAACTAATGCCCATCTCAGAGAGCGATTTACGGCTCATTTTTAAGCTGAAAAGGCTGGAAGACAGCTCCCGGATTCATATCCATTACACCGGTCTGAAATACTTTTCAGAGTCGAAACTACATGATCTGACCTTCACTTCAGCTGCTTCCAGCTACCCGCTTTCCGATCTTAACACCATCATGCAAAGAGTGCTTTCAGTTTACCATCAAAGAGGCTATCTTTTTGCCTCTGTCCAGCTTGATTCTCTGGTCCTGGGCCAGGACCTGCAGGCCTGGCTGGGCGTAAAAGAAGCTGAAAAAATCAAGGTGCAACACTACCACTTCCGCGGCAATAAAGTCTCCCGGGAGTCCGCTTTGCTCAAAAGCTCCGGCCTGCTCAGACAGGAATTGCTCACCCCCCGGATTCTCACCCAAGCCGAGGAAAACATCAAAGCCAAAGCTTATATCAATGAATGCACTATCCTGCCTCTGGATGAACAAAATCTCTTGATTGAGATCCAGGAAGGACGTATGACCTTTTTGGAAGGCGTGCTGGGCCTCAGTGAAAAGGATGGCAAACGCGAACTCTCCGGCCTGGTGAATATTGAATTTCTAAACCTCTGGGGCTCAGATAGAGGGATAAGTCTCTATTGGCGTAAGACCCCTGCGGATTTCAATGAATTAAATTTTACTTACCATGAAGCCGGTCATCCTCTCATCCCTCTGGCGGCAGATTTTTCGTTGGTCCGCACCATGCAGGACAGTCTGTGGATTCAAAGCAGTGCCTTGGCCGAGATCTATTATCACAGCCTGTATCAGAAAGTGGGCTTTAGCGCCCAAGTTCGCAGCATCCTGCCCGGGACGACATTTTCTGAAATAGAAAAAAGCAAACACAGCAGCCTCGGCGCCTTTTGGCAATATAAGAACACCCGCGGCGATCGGATCCCCGTCTCCGGCCTGAACTTGGGTGCAGACTATGACTATATCTTTGCCAAAGCCAAAAACTATGGCAATTTGCAGCTCTTTTTGAAGAACTACCTGCCTATCAAAAACAGGTTCGTTGGCTTTGTTGGCGCGCATTTTAACAGCTCAGAAAACAAAGATTTGCCCGAATATGATCTTTACACCCTGGGAGGATTTGGCAGCCTGCGCGGATATCGGGAAGATGAATTCAAGAGCAGCAGATTGGGCTGGGCAAATACCGAAATGCGCTATATGATGGGGCCCCAGACCATGCTCTATATGTTTTACGATCAAGGCTTTATCACACAGCCGGGAGGCAAGGCAAAATACGATCTGATCGGAATCGGCACCGGCATCAAATTGGGCACCCGTCTGGGCATTCTCAGCCTCGAATATGCTCTGGGATATCGGGATAACAGCTTTAGCAATTTCGGCTTGGGAATGATCCATTTGGGCATTGACATTGCCCTGTAAACTTCCTAAACTCCTGATCTACCTAAACCGTCTTTCTCTCAAATTCTACACTGCCCAAAAGCAAAGCTCCCGCTCCTTTCCCAAATTCGCTTCTCACGTGGCTTCGACTCGAACTTACTCAGATGCTCAAGTCAACTCAAGGCGAACTTATATTAAAGACCAATCCAAGGCCTGAGCGTGATTTGGCACATGATCCGGCCTGCATATTTTGACTGCAAACCGAATAAAATAAAGTGCATTTTCATAGCTATATTCACTCATTTTTAAAGGTAATTTAAAAAATAGCTTGCCAAGAAGTCAAGTGTATATATTCTGACACCTATATTACAGAGTATATAGTCGTGTCTAAGGACTGTGCGAAGGTGCGCAGGCAATTTAAGCCTTATCAGCCTTCGAATAACCAAAAGCGGCAATTATTTTTTATATGCCCAAAACAACAATAAAAATAAAAAAAACCTAAGTAAAACCCAAATACGGGAATGATACTTATGGAGGAATCAATGAAAAGAATTCTTACAATCACATTACTTGCTATGATGCTGTTAGGAATGCTCGCAATGACTGCTTGCAAACCGAAACCTGAAATTCAGGAAACTGAAGAAGTCATCGAAGAAGCCATGGACGAAGCTCACGAAACTGCAGAAGAAGCTGTAGATGCCGCTGAAGAAGCTGTAGATGCCGCCAAAGAAGCCGCGGAAGTGACTAAGTAAGCAGAAATCTTACAATACTAAATTAATGCAGTCCTTAAAATGGGTAACCTTGAGGTTGCCCATTTTTTTTGCTTAAAAATTCCTTGCCATTTTTCCGCACCTTAAATACTATGCAGGTAAAGTAGAATTTTGAGCTTTTAGGACAAACTTATAAAGCTCAAATCCCTACCCAAAAGTGAAGAAGGAAGGTTTTTGGATGAATATCCTCGTGGTAAATTGCGGTAGCAGCTCACTAAAATATGAAGTATATGCAATGCCCCAGCAATGCAGTATGGGAAAAGGTTTGATCGAACGCATCGGTCTCTCGGACGGAAGAATTTCACAGAAGGCCAAGGGAAAGACTCTTGAACTAATTCAGGAAATTCCCGATCACAAAGTAGCCTTTGAACTGATGGTGAAGGCTCTTTTGGATAAAGAGGCTGGCATAATCGAGAGTGTTTCTGAGATCCAGGGTGTAGGGCACAGAGTGGTTCACGGAGGCGAACAATATTCCGCTTCCATCTTGATCGACGACGATGTCATAGACGCTATCAAGAAAAATAGCGAGCTCGCACCTTTGCACAATCCTCCCAACCTTATCGGAATTCATGAAGCCCAACGGATCTTTCCCGGCGTTCCACAGATCGCAGTTTTTGATACCGCCTTTCATCAGACCCTGCCTCCAAGCGCCTATCTATATGGTATCCCACGTGAATTTTATGACAAATACCGGATCCGCCGTTATGGCTTTCATGGCACCAGCCATCGCTTTGTAGCAGGCATCGCCCTTAAGATGATGAAACGCAGTCCGGAAAACACAAATCTCATCACCTGTCATTTGGGCAATGGCGCCTCAATCACAGCCATTCAAGCCGGTAAATCCATCGACACTTCCATGGGCTTCACCCCCTTGGAAGGTTTGATGATGGGCACCCGTAGCGGAGATCTGGATCCCTCTATCATCTTCTATCTGGAAGAACGAGGCTTTGATTGCCACACACTCCACGATATCCTCAACAAGAAAAGCGGACTTTTGGGACTTTCCGGGATTTCCAGTGATCTGCGCGATATCGAAGACGCTGCGGACAAAGGCGATGAAAATGCCATTCAGGCCATGGATACCTATGCGTACCGCATCCGAAGATACATCGGAGCCTATGCCGCAAATCTGATCAAATTGGACGGCATCGTTTTTACCGGAGGTATCGGAGAAAATGCAGTAAAGATGAGAGAACGCATCTGCAGCAGATTGGAAAATATCGGTATCCACATCAGTCAGGAAAAGAACCGGAAAGTGGGAGGATCGGCAGGAGTCATCTCCCAGCCCTATTCTCCGACCACGATTTTGGTGATCCCCACTAATGAAGAATTGCAGATCGCCCTGGATTCAGCACAAATCATAAATCCGGAATCGAAAACTGTAGTTTTGTAATTAACCAATAATATTCAAGGGAGCTATAATGAAACGTTTGATTATGTTAATTATGGTGATGGCCAGCTGTATGCTGTCTGCGGTTTCGATCCAAAGTATCCGCGCAGAAGACTACAGCGGCGCGGCTTGCAGACTGGTCCTCACTATGGACCAGGATGTGGGCTTCACTGTAAAGAAACAGGGAAATGATTTTTACCTAACGATCAACAATTTTGATGGGCAAATCCCCTCCCACAACCTCAATGGCACCTTTTTGGACAGGTTAGAGCCTACGGCAGCTGGCGTGAAGGTCAGCAGCCGGATTCAGCTGCGCTATCTCACCATGAGGCTCAGCGACACCCGGGCTTTGGTGATTGATTTTCTCAGATATCCCCGGACAAAAAAGGAAGGTCTCGCTATAGCCAGTTTCCTATCTGATATGGGACGCCTGTCCAGTGCCGATAAAGAATATCAGAAATTGTTAAAAGATTATCCCGATCATTACGACATCATTTATGCTTGGGGAGAATTGCTGGTGAGGAGAGGCAGTGAGCGCGCTGCTGAAAAGCTGGCTCAGATCCCTAAGTTTAGCTCCTACTATCCCGCTGCTCAGGATTTGCTGCATTCTCGGGAGAGCGGCTCAAAGCCCGGCGGCAGATCTGAAGAAATTCAGGAAGAATGGGAGCAAGAGACTGCTCTTATGCAAGAAGATGCAGATCAGGAATTTATTGAAACGCCCTTGCAGGATTCGATTATATTTATCATTCCCCCAGAGGCGATTCATGTGGAAAAGCTTAATCTCTTAGGCTTCCTGGCGAAATTGGCCAATAGGTACATCCTGCTCACCATCGTTGTGTTTGTAGTGCTATTGGTGATTGTGGCTTGCTTGATTTTTGGCAGGCGCAAAAAATCCCCTAAAAGACCCAAAGCGGATATTGAAGAAAGCACTCAGGGACTGGATACGGATACTCTTTGTAAAATAGTCAATCGCCTCCTGGCAGATGGCTGGACGAACAAAGAAATCTCCCGGGAACTGAAGATTAGCCAGCATGAAGTGGAGCTTATTGTACGGCGTTTACACTATATGGAGATGCACGAAGATGATGTCGAAAAATAATAACTTCCTTGCGGTACTGTGCTTGATAATGCTGTGCCTGGGCTTAAGCTTTGCCCACGCCCAAATGAATGGTTCAGCTTTCCGAAACCACCTGCATTCCGAGGTACAGCGTAGCTTGCTGGATGACAATCCATCTTTGTATGAACCAGATTACCTGCCTCAGGAAGAAGGTTTGAGCCATCCTTTCAAGTCACTCAAGGTATTCAAAGGCGCTCTTCTGGAAGCTTTTCTGCCAGGAGCTCCAAAGCAGAATTTATTTAGTTATAGACATGGGGCTTTAACCACAGATTTCAATTTCCTGGCCGGCTTTGAAGCAAATCTTAGCGATGATGATAACTATAGCTTTATCTACAAAGGCTGGCGCCTGAACGCCAAGGTCTCAGAAAGACTCCGTATGCACACGCATTGGTACAATGGCGCTTTTCATGGTGATCTGGATGCCGCCCAGACCGATCCGCTGATTGACGGCTATTACAAACGCTTTGAAAAGCACATCCAGCTGGACAATCTCAATGGCGAAATCGGCTATTATCACGATCTGGGCACACTTGCTATAGGAAGAGGCAGATTCCAGGGCGGCAATACCATCAGCGGCAGCATTTTCTTAAGCGATACAGTTAATGACTATGGCTATTTTCTGGCGGAAGGGCAAATCGGGGCTTTTCGTCTCAGTATGTTGCATGCCAGCCTCATGGCAGACAGCACTTACAGCATCTATGATAATGCCATGATCGATGCGCGTAATTATCCCCAGAAGTATATCGCCCTGCATCAGCTCAGTTTTTACCCTTGGGCAAAGACCGAGCTTTTTGCCGGAGAGACCGTGGTCTATGGCAATCGCAGCCTGGATTTGAATTACCTTTTACCCAATAGCTTTTGGCGCGCTGTGGAGCATGATCTTTGGGACAGAGACAACGTGATGATCTATATGGGCATCAATCAGAAATTGCCCCATGACCTGCTTCTTTATGGCCAATTCGCTCTGGATGAATTTAGCTACAGTAAGTTCTTTACCTCTTGGTGGGGAAACAAATACGCTATTCAAGGCGGGCTCAGCCTCCCCACTGATTTTGGCAAATTCAGCCTGGAAGCTACCGCAGTGAGGCCTTATACCTATGGACACTTTATGATGCACACCAGATATTCTCACGACGGGAAGCTTTTGGGCTATGCTCAGGGCTCAAACGTCCTGGATATGAGCCTGGAAGCCAACATCCCCTGGCGTAAGTATCTAAAGTGGGACACTCAGCTTTCCTGGCGCAAACGGGGCTCCATAGGCAATGATTGGAAAGAAAACTATCATGAAACCTGGGCCGGGATGATCCAAGACGGCACCGCCCATTGGTTCGAAGGCGAAGTGAGCCACGAATATCAGCTTAAGAGCAGTCTCAGTATCCTTTGTTTGGCTCACCACAAGTTCCTGTTGGGACTGGATAGTCTAAAACAAAACGATTGGCAGCACCGTGTCTTTACTGCCTGGCAGTTTGATTTTTAATAGGGTTGGTTTATGAGAAGTTTTGACCGTATGGCTTGGCCTGTTCGCCACAAACTCAAAGGCAGCGTAATAATCCTGGTTTTGCTGGCTGCTGCCTTCGGCATCTGGATGCAACGCCGCGATCATCAGAAGATCGTCTCAAACGTGATTATCTCTGAGCTCAGTTTTGATGACTGGGGCTCGCAGTATATTGAACTGGGCTATACCGTGGAGAATAAGACTAATAAAGAGATCACGCTCCGGCTTTTGGCTGAAGTCTGGGACAAAGATAATATCGAACTGGCCAGCACCCTCTTTGAGATCACAGTCCCGCCGAGGATCAGACAAGCCCGCAGTAAACTCTTTGACAAGCTCTCCCGCAGCCTCAAAGAAGGCGAAAGGCCCTATCTGGCCAAGATCACTATCTACCCCAAACGCACTATGTAAAAACAAAGCCCAAAAATCCACTTGCCTGCATCGCCCTCCCTGGATATCCTATCTATTAGGACTGATATATATAAACAGCAAAATGAGTCCCAAGAGAAGCTTGAAGACCAATTAGCGTATTCTTTCAGCAGCTGTTGGGACTTTTTGCTATAATTATAAGGAGAAAGATCATGAGCAAAAGAATAGATTTGAACAGTGAACAAGACACTATAGACCTCGCGTATTACATAGGCCCGATCATAGGCCCAGGAGCCGTACTCTCCCTATTTGGTGAGCTCGGCAGCGGCAAGACTTTTTTTGTGAAAGCTTTGGGTGCCTTTTTGGGCATTTCTGAAGATATCGACAGCCCTTCTTTTGTACTTTTCAAAGAGTACCATTGTGGCCGGTTTCCGCTTTACCACTTGGATCTCTACCGTTTGAAACAAGAAGATGAACTGCTGGATCTGGGACTTTTGGATATGATCGAAACAGGGATCACCGTGATCGAATGGCCGGAAATCGCCCAGGACTTTTTGCCCTACCAAACTCTGCAACTCAGGTTCGGTTTTGAGGGTGAGCAACGCTATGTAGAGGTGACAGCCGAAGAAAAACTGGCAAAATATTTTAAGTAGTTTGAGGCCACCACTGAGGATATAACAGCTTGCTCTAAGACAGCACTATTATAGTCATATTTTAGGAACGCAAATTGCTATTGATCTGCATAGATATTATTATTCACGGAGTTACTGTGCACTACCAATAATGCGACAATATGTGATGCTTTACTGATTTTGGATTTTGCGGTAGTTACAGCCTATTCTTTGAGAAGAAAAGGAGATATCATGCCAGAAAAGTTCTGTATCACAAAGCTGCTGTTGATTCTTGTTATCCTCAGTATGTTCGCTTGTCTCACCGCTCAGTCCCAAGAGCTCAGGCTCAGCGGAAAGGGTAATCAGACCACCCTAACAAACCATGATGATTATGGTTTTAGTGTTTTATATAGTGTGGGTTCAGTTAATATCGAACCCCTGCAAACGAAAGGCGGAGATTTTGCCCGTCTGTCCATAGAAGGTTATGGGCATTCTCAGCGCATCGGAGAGCCTCAACTGCCCAGCTCAAACCGCATTGTGGCGGTTCCTTTGGGAGCCAAGTTCAGCTTTGAAGTCTTACGCAAAGAAGAGATCAGCCTTAGTGCCAAAGATTCAGGGCTTAGCCGTCCTATCCTGCCTGCCCAGGCCCCTGTCTCCAAATCTGCCGATCTCAGCCAAATCCCCTTTGACTACAAGTCCGGGATCTATCAGAAAAACTCCCTTTTGGGTGCGGATCTGTTTCATGCCGAAGAAATTGGTATCCTCCGGGGGATGAGACTTTTTTCCATTAGCTTTGAACCTGTTAGATACAACCCCGTAAGTTCTGAAATCCAAGTATGCCTCCAGGCAGAAATCAAAGTGAACTTTGAGCATCCGGATCTTATTGCTACCCGGGAACTCCGAGAGCGCACAGCTTCCCATGAATTTGAACAGCTGTATGCCAAAAGCATCTTCAACTATGATGGCGGAGATCGCACCCAGCTGGTGCGCCATCCCACCAAGATGGTCATCCTCTGCCCGGTGAGCTACACCAGCAACATCCAGTCCTATGTGGATTGGAAGACCGAGCAGGGATTTGCGGTCAACGTGGTCACCGTAGGCTCCGGTGCTATGGTGGCAAACACCACTACCGCCATCAAAACCTATATGCAGAACCTCTGGAACAGCGCTATTCCAGCAGACCCCGCTCCTACCTATTTGCTCATCATCGGTGACGAATCCGGAACCATCACGGTTGCCACCAATACCGGCGCTACTGCTTCTCACGTTACAGACATGACCTATGTGCGCTTGAACGGTTCAGACTACCTGCCGGAAATGTACCATGGCCGTTTTTCTGTTTCCAGCACTGCTGAACTAGCAAACATTATCAATAAGAGCATCACTTATGAAAAGACCCTGATGCCGGACCTGAGTTATCTGGGCAAGACCGTCCTCATAGCGGGAGTCGATTCGAACTGGGCTCCCACCCATGGCAATGGTGCCATCAATTATGGCACTGCCCAGTACATAAACGCTGCCAACGGCATCAATTCAAACGACTACCTCTACCCGGCTTCCGGTAGCAGTGCAGCTCAAATCCGCGCTAATGCCAATGAAGGCCGTGGCTATATAAACTACACAGCTCATGGCAGCCAAACCTCCTGGCACGATCCTAGTTTCACGGTTTCCCACGTCAATTCCATGAGCAATGCCGGCAAATACGGCGTAATGGTAGGCAACTGCTGTATCACCAACGAATTTGACTACTCCAGCCCCTGCTTTGGCGAAGCGATAATCCGCAAAGCCAACGCCGGAGGAGTAGCCTACATCGGTGGTATCAACAGCACCTATTGGGACGAAGACTATTATTGGGCGGTTGGCTACAAGACCCCCATCAACGGTACTGCCCCAGCCTATAATGCCAGCAAACTTGGCGTTTATGACGCCATGTTCCACAGCCATGGCGAGGCCTCCTCAAATTGGGCCACCACCACCGGCGAAACCATCTTCATGGGCAACATGGCCGTGCAGCAGAGTGGAAGTTCCCGCACCAACTACTACTGGGAAATCTACCACATCATGGGCGATCCTTCCCTGATGACCTACATGGGCGTTCCAACCGTAAACAACGCCACCTACCCTAACCAGATCTTGATTGGTGCGACTCAGATCACCGTGACCGCTGCGCCTTATTCTCGCGTAGCACTTACCATGGGTGGCGTGATCTATGGTACAGCCATTGTTCCTGCCGGAGGTTCTCTGAACCTGCCGATCACAGCCTTCACAAATGTGGGGACAGCGAAGATGACGATCACAGCCCAGAACAAAATCACCCTGCAAACTGATGTCAACATCATTCCCAATTCCGGTCCCTACGTTTCAGTATCCAACACGGTTTACCAGGACAATAATAATAACATTGCAGAATATAACGAGACCGGACGCTTCACCGTAACCTATAAGAACGTAGGTTCTGTGACTGCCACCAACGTGGTCGCCACTCTTACTTGTACCACTCCTGGCATCACCATCACAGACAACAGCGAAACGATCGCTTCCCTGGCCGCAGGTGCCTCCACTACTATCAATAGTGCCTACACCTTCAATATTGCCAATAACGTGGCAAACGGCATTTCGGCCGCCTTTACCATCACTATGGTTAGTGGCAGCAATACTTGGGTGTATGACTTCACACAGGTAATCAATGCACCAGCCCTGGCCTTTGGCGATATGACCATCAGCGATCCTACCGGCAATAACAATGGCAAGCTGGACCCAGGCGAAACCGCCACCATCTCCATTGTGCTGAATAACACCGGTGCAGCCGCTTCCTTGCCTGGAACCGGCACCCTCAGTTGTGGTACCACCGGGATTACCGTTACTAATGGTAGTGCCAGCTTTGCTGCGATCAATGCAAATGGAAGCCGGAACGTAAGCTTCACGGTCACTGCCGCTTCTTCAATGAATGTAGGCACCCTGGCTGCGTTTGTTTTCAACGCTGCAGCAGGAGCCTATACTGCAAACAGCACCCAGAATGTGGAAGTGGGCGCCCCTACAGAAATTATTATCGGTAGTGGCACCTCCACTCAGTCCTACCCAATTGACCGCTACTACACTTATTCCGGCCATGAAGCCATTTACCTGGCCAGTGAAATCGGAATTCCCGGTTCCATCAAATCCATTGGTTTTTATAAAGCCAGCGGCGCTGATGTGAACACCATCGAAGCGGTAACCGTCTATATGAAAAATACCACCGCCACCAGCCTGGCCACCGGCAACTATTCCACCACCGGCTACACTCAGGTTTACAGCGGTACCTGGCCAAACACCGCCACCAGCGGTTGGATGGAAGTGGACCTGAGCAATCAGTTCGTCTACGATGGCACCAACCTCTCCATCCTCACCATTAAAGGGAATCAATCCTGGACATACAATTATCCCATGTGGAGCTATACTACCGCTTCGGCCAACCGGGCGCGCCAGAATAGAAATGACAATTCACAACCGACCTCGCTGACAGCATCCAGAAACCTGCCCAACCTGAAGCTAAAGCTCTTCCCGATAGCTGGATTCACACCCCCCACCATCGAAATTGACAACGACGCCCTCTATGCCAACCTCCAAGTAGGCACTGAAGGAACGGATAGTTTCACCATCACCAACACCGGAAGCCAGGCTCTCGACTATGAGATCAGCCTCTCTGAATTGCGCCGAATCCCCGGACAAGCTGCCCTAAGCAGTGCCAAAGGTGATCGCAGCATCACCGGCAGCACTCTCACCCTTAGTGCAGTGGAATACACTCCTGGAACCACGCAGAATTGGACCTTTACAGTCTATAACGGTAGCACGGATACCGAGTGGCTAAAAGGCGTAAACGTTACCTTCCCCACCGGAGTGACCGTCAACAGCGCTACCAATTTCGTAGGTGGCAACGGTGGCGACCTTGTTCCCGATAATACCAGCGGCAATGGAATTACCATCGACTGGTTTGGCGAAACATCTTCCAACTGGGGTGTAATCAACGGTGGACAAACAGCCACCGCCACAGTCAATGTAAGCATCGACCCCTATTATGGTGGAACGATGTCCTTACCCTTCGAAATCATTGGCGACGTATATGGCGCAGCACCACACACCATTACAGGAACGTTCTCTGTGCCTCAGGCGATTCCGCCCGTAGAATGGCTCAGCGCACAACCCCTCAGCGGATCCATCCCTGCCGGAGAGAGTCTGCTCGTTACTGGTTATTTCTCCGCCATCGGTATGCCTGTGGGAAGCTATGAAGCCCTGCTCACCATCCATTCCAACGACCCTGTCAACCCAAGTCTGGAAGTATCAACCACTATGGACGTCTGGGAAAATGGCAACCACGCTCCCGTCATCAACCTTCCTGCCAGCTTCGCATTTGACCGCAACGGCAGCCTGGAAGTGGAGTTCAGTCCTTACATTTCAGACGAGGATCTCGATCCCCTCACTCTTGATTACAGCGGAAACACCAACATCAATGTGGATATTAGCGGGACAAACGTAACCCTCACCGCCGTGACCAACTGGACTGGAACCGAAACCATAACCTTCTCGGTTTACGACGGATTTACCTACGCTTACGATAGCGTACCAGTCACTGTCAACGAAGTTACCGGACCCGGCTGGATGCCTGTCATCTATCCCAATAACCCAGCCACAGTCTATGGCATTGTCAGCATCTACGGAGCCTCCGGACAGCTCAATGACGTCATTGGGGCCTTTGTGGGCACCGAATGTCGCGGAATTGCCGATGTGGTAATGAATGGCGGAAATGCCTATGTGACTTTGCTGGTGAACCTTGCCTCCCCAGACGAAAACGTGAGTTTCAAAATCTACGACTATAGCGCAGACCTGGCATATGACGCCCTCGAAACCTACAGGATGAACTTCGCTCAGGTGCTTGGAACAAGTGAAAACCCCGTTCCCATCAGTGTGAGCGAGATCGTTGTGCTCGACCCGCCAGTCATCGACCCCATCAGCACTATTGACGAGGCCTCAGGGTACGCATTCACCTGGCAGCCTGTGGCGCACGCTACCGAATACCAGATATTCCGCAGTCTTGAAGGACCCTATAGTGGATTTGTGCTCATTGGAACTACTGCCAGCCTCAACTTCACAGATACTACGATCGCGGGCAAAGCCTTCTACATGATCAAGGCGGCACACAATCCGATTACGAAAAGCAATTCCAAATGAGAAAAGCCTTACTGATAATAATCCTGATTCTGCTCTCCCTGCCTTTATTGGCAGGGGAGTGGACCCAGTATTACTTCCGCTTCGAACTACTGAACAAAGCAGAATTGCAAAACCTGAGCAATGTGATCTCCATCGACAACATCAAGGGCAATTGGGTATATGCCTACGCCAATGACCAAGAATGGAAAGAATTTAGCTCTCTGGGCTATAAAACACAATTGCTACCCGCTCCTGCCAGCGAATTCCCTACTATCATGACCAGCGATCAAAGAGAATTACGTGCCTGGGACGCCTATCCCACCTACGAGGCCTATGTGACGATGATGCAGGAATTTGCCAGCAGCTATCCCAATCTCTGTCAGATCATCAACGTAGGAACCTCTGTGGGCGGACGCGCCATCCTCGTAGCCAAGATCTCAGACAACGTAGGCACAGCAGAAAAAGAACCGCAAATCCTCTACACCAGCACCATGCATGGCGATGAAGTGACCGGTTATATGCTGATGCTGCGTTTTATAGACACCCTGCTCAGCCAATATGGCAGCGATCCCCGCATCACCAACATTGTCAACAACATGGAACTTTATATCGGGCCAAACACCAATCCCGATGGTACTTACTACACAGGAAACTCCTCTGTATCCGGAGCTCGCCGCTACAATCAAAACGGCGTGGACCTCAACCGCAATTACCCCAATTACAACGGCAGCCTGAACAGCGGAGCCATCCAAACCGAAACCCAAGTGATGATGGACTTTGCCAATGCGCGCAGCTTCGTGATGGGGATCAACTATCATGGCGGTGCGGAAGTAGTGAACTACCCTTGGGATTACACTAGCGCCCTGCATCCGGACAACGCCTGGTTCGTCTCCTCCAGCTTGGTTTATGCCTCCAAAGCCCAAGCCAATGGTCCCAGCGGCTACTTCACCGGTATCGGTTCGAACGGCATCACCAATGGTGCCGATTGGTACAGCATCTCCGGAGGTCGTCAGGACTGGATGAATTACACCCGCAATGGACGCGAAGTGACTATCGAATGTTCAAACACCAAGATGCCTTCTGCGGGAACGATGCCGAACTACTGGAACTACAACTACGAAGCTATGCTCAGTTATACAGAGCAAGCCCTTTATGGCATCCACGGCACGGTGAGAGACGCCTATGGCAATCCTCTGCAGGCAAGCATCACAGTAGTAGGACATGACAATAGCTATTCTATTGTGGATACAGACCCCAACCACGGGGATTTCTACCGCTATCTGGCACCCGGGACCTATAACCTTTCCATAGCCACAGCCGGTTATGCCGATAAAACTGTGAATGTAACCGTCTCAGCAAACGTTCAGACCCCTGTGACCATCGTCTTCGGCGAACTGCCAGCCGTGATCAATCTGAGTACCGGCTGGAACCTGATTAGCTTGAACAGGATGCCTTCCTCGCAGGCTGTGACAGATGTTTTTAGCGGTATCTTTGGATTATTGCAGATCAAAAATGAGAGCTTGAGCTATGCCCCCAGTATGGATGAGCATTTCAATACCCTGAAAAATCTTGCTTCGGGCGAGGGTTACTGGGTGAATATGTCCGCCCCTGGCACCTTAATTGTAGAAGGCACTTTGGCCCCAAGCACGCCCATCTCCCTCAAACAGGGTTGGAATCTTGTGAGCTATCTGCCTGCCGCAGCCCAAGCTACCGCTACGGCTCTGGCCTCAATCTCTGTCTATTTGCAGGAAGTGAACCACCTGGGCAGCAGCTCTGTCCCAGCAGGCAGCTCCACCCTCAATTCCCTGGAACCGGGCAAAGCCTACTGGATCAAAGTAAACCAGGATTGCACGCTGCTCTATCCCTAATTTTTAGGCATAGAGACACTACTGCCAGGACAGCCCTACCCCATTTGTCACGGTAAAGATGACGTGGAGATAGCAGGAATAAATCCTCTTATCCCTACGTCATCTCTACCGTAAGCTATCCGGCAGGAAAGCTGGATAAATAAAGAAACGCCAGACCTTTGAGTCCAGCGTTTCGGAGATCTATGGTAACACAGATTGATGTCTGCCCGACGAGCAGCTTGTCAGTCTCTGATACCTGTAATCAAGTATTTATAAGTCTTTATGCTTTTCAGCTATCTTTTCAGCCAATTCTTTCAGTTCTTTGAAAGCCGCTTCGTCCGGATCGCCCTTGCACAATACTGCGCCCAGGATTTCCACTTTCAGATTGGGGATCATGCCGGCTACTGTTTCCACCGCTTTGGTAGCCCAGCCATAGGAGCCGAATACCGCAGCGTATCTCGCCTTGGGCTTGATCGCATTGGCCAGAATGGCAGCATTTGCCACGATGGGATGCGGGCCCACATGTACGGTAGGAGTCCCGATCACCACTGTGGCAGCATCCACCAGGGCCATGGCGAGTTTACCGATATCGGTAACGGCCAGATCAAAGAGTTCCACTTCCACTCCGAGTGCAGCCAGTTCACCGGTGAGATAGTCCGCCATCTTTTGAGTGCTGCCGTGCATGGAGATATAAGGAATCACCACTTTGTTGTGCACAGTGTCCGAAGCCCAATCTTCATAGGCGGAAAGGATGGTTTCAGGATTGTCCCAAATAGGACCGTGACTGGGGCAAACGAGGTTAAAATCCAGTTCGCGGAGCTTCTTCATATTGTTTTTGATCATGGATCTAAAGGGCATCATAATTTCGCCATAATAGCGTTTGGCGGCTTCCACTACAAAAGGTCTGTCTTCGGCATACATTTTGGTGCCGGCCACGTGGGAGCCTAGGAAATCACAGCTGTATAACACTTTATCTTCCACGAGCAAAGCGCTCATGGTCTCTGGCCAATGCACCCAGGGGGTATATACAAAGCGCAGAGTGCGGCCGCCCAGATCAAGCTCTTCGCCATCTTCCACCACTCTGATGCGAGCAGGGTCCAGATCCAGATGATCCACCAAAAGGGGCTTGGCTTTAGCCGAACAAATCAGTACGGCCTCAGGATATTTATTCATTACCAGCGGAAGACTGCCAGAGTGATCCTGCTCTGCATGCAGAGAGATCATATAATCGATCTTGGGGATTCCTTCCAATTGTTTCATAAAAACTTCTGAAAACTCGGGATCCACGGTATCGATCAGAGCGATTTTCTTATTACCAGGAATAAGATAAGAATTATAGCTGGTTCCATCAGGCAGCGGAATCAGTGAATCAAAGAGGCGGCGTGACCAATCTTGCACACCCAGCATCTTCAGTCCATTGCGAATTTCTCTTGCGTTCATAATAGTATCTCCTTGTTTATTGTTCATGTCACAATCCTTTTGGCCTCAGCCTAAGGACATAGCTGATAAATAAGATAATGCTCTCTCACAGAGATTCCAAATACTTTGTTATCTTTGCCGAAGGCCAACCGAATGCTGAGGGCATGGCAGTTCAGATAGGACCCCAATAACAGCTTAACTTAAAGAATGCCGTAGCTATGGCAGTTCGGATAGAAACTATGAAAATGACTTTGGGATTGACATAAAGGAATCCATTTATTATATGGCTTAAGTAAAGGATCTTTAAAGAAGATCACATTAAAAAGAAAAGTGAGTTTGCCTTGCAAATCAGGTGGAATAATGAAACAGGATGCACTGCCAATAAGCAAAGAAA
>CAXZAB010000006.1:0-21261 GCA_964293715.1 uncultured bacterium
CCCTACTGCATTATTTGGGTTTAAAATCCGGGCTCTCGCCATATGAGCTGAGCCCGCTGCTGAGTGATAGCACGCCGATCAGCAGGCTAAGCATCAGAGCTTTCTTCGTATCTTCCTCCTTGTGAAGCTGTAAATATTCTGCGGGATGCAGCCTGTAAAGAAGCTAAATAAATACTTTGCCAAGAGCTTTTTTCCCAGAAGAATATTGATAATTACAAGAAGAATGAATATCCCCAAGCAGTCAAGCTAAATATCTGCTCTGCTGATATATGGCTGGAAAAGGGAGGCATCCTGGGAAGGCCATACCTATGCGCGGCTCACAATGTAGGGGCGTTACAGCGAACGCCCGAAACCGCCAAGTTGATCACATAGCGCGAATTTGGGCTTTCACCAAAAGCCCCTACACAGGGCAGCCCGAAGCCATCAACTTGATTTTGACGTGCCTTGAACTCGAGATGACTTAGGATTTTGAGTCAACTCGAGTCGAAGACGAATCGAAATCAAGTCCGCTGCAGTAGCGCGGGATGTGAAGTAGCGCTGTCTTCAGACGGCGCGTGTCCCAGCCATGTAAAACATTTACCTAAAAGCAGATACAGCACGCAGATCATACTGATCTCGCAGATTTGTACAGTAACTTTCGTGTAAATCCGTGTGATCTGTGAGATCTGTGAGATCTGTGAGAGACTTTTTGCACAAACTCTGAAGCCAGCGCCACGGGATATAAAATGAGCATCATAGGTGAAATCGCGTGGACAAACAAAGGGAGCCCCCAATTGGGAGCTCCTTTTGATTTATTGTTTGGGGCTGTCCTGCTCTGGGCTTTTGATGGCTCACAGCGGTGGGACGCGCCCGGCAGTTAGATTATTTCATCAACATCATTTTGCGGGTTTCGCTATGATTTTCTGTGGACAAGCGATAGAAATAAATACCGCTGGTAACGGTGTTACCGCCATTATCAGTGCTGTCCCAGACCAAGCTGTTTCTGCCAAAAGTTGCCACGCCGTCGAAGAGAGTCTTCACGAGCTGGCCTTTGACGTTGTAGATATCCAGTTTGGCTTTGCCGTTTGCAGGCATGTCGAAGCTGATATTGGTTTCAGGATTGAAGGGGTTCGGGTAGTTCTGATTCAAAACCCTGGCAACCTGAGGTGCAGTACCATCAGCATTGGGGCTATCATCAGAGCTGGGTCCGAATACGATCTGCATTTCTGCAAACATCACACTTCCACCGTCATTGACAGGGTGAGCGGGGTGTTCGATCACATGGGAGCCCCAAGTGTTGTCATCATAAAACATGAGACCAATCTTACCGACTTTGTCACCTTCAGAGGTTTGTCCGGTGGTGATTACTTTGTCAGCAGAATAAACCCACATGGGTTTGAGGCCTGCGAAGGCAGGAGTCTCGATATTATTGATCACGATAGGCTCGCTCCAGGTAATACCATTGTCCGCACTGGTTACTATATAGACTTCAGGAACATTGGCATAGGAAGCAAGTTCAGGATATGAATCCGGGTATTGGTTGTAGTGACGGGCGCGATTAGCATCCTGCCATACTGCAACCACCAGACCATCATCGTTGGGCTCGCTAATTTTGATGTTGTTATAATGGAACACCATAGCATTGTCATGCATTTCATCATTCCAATGCGGGAAGGGCCAGATCGTTTCTACATCGATATAGTACTGACCATCTTCGTTAAACCACTCTGCTTCGCCCCAAGGAGCTTCTATGTCCCAAGGAGTGAAGGTATCATTATAGTTGTCACTTGGATCTTTCTGCGGATAGATATCATTGATGGCAAATGCATCGGTAACGGTGTCATAGACCACAGCTTTTACAGTGTGAAAAGCAGGATAATAAGTGCCTTCATCAGTATTCACAGAAAACAGGACGGGGAAGATAATTTTGCCATCGTTTGAAGTAACTGCATTCAGATGGCTGGAGTTGTTGATACCCCAGTGGATTTCACCGTCAATATCAAAGTAACTGCTGCCATCAGGGGCTACGGGATTCCAGGTAGGCATATTGCCAAAGCTGGCCACGCGGGTCCAAGTGCCTTCACCGTAATTTGGGCAGACAAAGATATCTAAATCAGGCTCTACAATAGGATCTTCATCTGCAGTATAGGCAAAGTGGTAACCGGCATAATAGACATTGCCCAGTTGATCAGTGGTGAGTGAATGGAAGGGACGACGCCAATCTGTATCATGGTTCCATGCGTTCATTTCGGGAATAGTGGTATGTGTCCAGTCCAACGACTCTGCGCTCTCAATCATGTCACCATTGAAATCTGCATAAGCAATGAGGAGATTCTCACTGGGTTTTGTACCGGTATTGTGGGCTACGGCGTTACGATTGGCAACATATACTCTACGCATACCATCGACAGGAGAAGGTCCGATTTGAATGGTAGGCCAGATGAATTCGTTGTCAGAAGAGGCCACAGCGCCATTGACCAGGATATCCAGAGGATTGTCCACGATCACTTGAATTTCATTGAAGAGACCGGATGATTGATAATCTGCCCCATAATAATAGGCGTCTGTAGTAAATTGAACTTCAAGTTCGGCATCGGCATCGGTATTGGCATGCCAGGCATACATTGGCTTCGAGCTGACAGGATCTACGCCGATAGTGGGATAACCTTCGTGGTTTGTAACCAAGGTAATCTCATTCATGTTTATTACATTACCGGTAGCATCAAGATGCGTATAGAATGTGCGACGTGTAGCTGCAGATTCGGCAGTACGTTTGGCATGGTAGGTCATAAAATATCCACCATGTTCATTGGGGATGGTTCTGAGGGGAATGCCGTTATAGCTCCCAATCATATAGTCATAGTAGCTTTCTACTAAAACCATGGGGGCTATGGTAAAGCTATATTGCGGCGTGTAACGGCCAGGACTGACCGGTTTGGTCAGCGCGGGGGATTCAAGAGGCTTCCTGGCATAATCGGGCTGCATTGTTTTAGCATTAACAGCCATAATTACGAAAGAAAGGCATAATACGAGTAAGAGAACTTTTTTCATTGTTCCTCCAGTTATTTTATTCATGATTATTAATATCTCATTTTAAGCGACACGCGGTGTGCGCTTTTGAGCATTGATTCCGTAAGTTTGTCCATATCAGTATAGGCATAATCGATATTGAAGATTCCAATGCTGGTGGGAATTTGCCACCCGGCACCGGCGCTATAGCTGGTAGCATCATCACCAAAATGATAGCCGCCTCTGAGGAAGATATTCCCCAGTTTGTATTCTGTGCCAACGTTCCAGGTTTCCCGTCTGTCAATCACATTGTCCAATTGCAGCGAGGCAATCCAGTAGGTATTTTCACCACGCATCAGGTCTCCGGCGACTCCCAGAGAAAAGTGCATGGGGATTTTACATTCCATTTCCGGGCCGTCTTCATCGATCAGACCATCACCATCGTTGTCAAACAGATCGAAAGGGTCTTCATCGATCAGACCATCACCATCGTTATCTACACGATAGCGGAAGTCCGGACCAAAATTCTTGAGTGCCATACCGATCTTGACATTGTTCCAGCCGGTATTATACATGGAACCAAGATCTACGGCATAGGTATTCACATCATATTCATAGAGATTTTCCCTGAGGTATTTCACTCCCAGCCCGGCAGAGAATTTGTCGGTAAATTGCTGAGCGTAGTTTACACCCAAGGCCATATTACTATTGGTGAAGTATTCTCCGGTATGCCCGAAGGCGTCTTCGTCAGTCACTTCCATGTCATCCATATGCAGCAAGGTACCATATACGGCAAAGGTGGAAACACCAGTGGTATAGGTAGCAGCTACAAATTCTTGCATGATATCTGCAGGCCAATTTGTATGAGAAAAAAAGACCTGGTTTTGGAAGGAAGGAGCCAATCCAGCAGGGTTCCAGTACACGGAAGAGATATCATCCGTTACTGCGGTATAGGCTTCACCCATACCAATCGCGCGGGCATCCACACCCAGCTTTAGAAATTGCATGCCCACTGTGCCCACCTTACCAAAAGGCTTGGCGCTAAGGCTCAGAGGCAGCAAGATCAAGGCTAAGGCACAGAGCAGGATAATTTGTTTTTTCAAAGTTCCTCCCTTATTTGATTATGACAAATTTGCCGACTTTGATTTTGTCGTCAGCTTTATTTTCGACGCTAAACAGATACACGCCAGGGGCTGTGATCTGATTGTTTCTGGTAAGCAGGTCCCAGGATTGCATGCCACTGGCAGCCATGCCTGTGGTAGCAGCCTTGGAGATAGTTACGATGTCGGTCTGGGTCGCTCCATCATGATTCAGAGTCTGCACAAGGTCACCCGCCAAAGTATAGATGCGGATGGTGCAGCGCTCGGGTAGATTGATAAACCACAAACGACGACTCTTGTCTCCCTTTTCGTCGCTATCATAACGGCCATCGAATTTACTGCTGCCAATATATGGATTGGGAATCACTTTGATGTCATCCATTTTTTGCTTAGCCAAAGAGCCTGGGAAAAAGACTTTCATATTGGCGTCGGCGTCACGTCCGGATTCCTGAGATTCCAGTTTTTGATAAGGGATGCCACGGTCAAAGGCGGTAACGGCAACATAATACTCCACACCTTTGCGCGGGTGTGTAATGTGATGTCTATAGTATCTGCGAGCGAGTCTTTGCTGTTCGACTTTCTGCATATCTTCCTCGCTAGGATCCCCTGCATCCGCTCCTCCAGGGAAGGCAAATGTTTTGAGCGGGATCATTTTACGATCATAGAGATGGTCAAATACTTCGGGACTGTCCTGCAGATGATCGTGCATGAAGATCCTGGCTTGATGCGCCATAATCTCATCTTCGGTTAACATCTGATACTGTTCGGCAATTTCACGGGCTCGCGCCTCAATTGCAGGACTCCAATCCACGCCCGGCTTGTATAGAGGCCAACCGTAGAACACAGAGCCATTGGGTACAAGAGCATAGTTCTCATCCAAACGCCAGAATTCGGCGTATTCTTCAGGACTGGCCACCCAGCCTGTATATAATCCACCAGGTTTATCGGAAGGATTGGGCAAATCTGTATCGATACCCATATAACCACCAAAATCCTTGAACAGGGAGTCTGCGAGAGGATGATCGTGATTGATAGTATAGTCCACCAAGTCTATAGGTGTATCTACCTTATCCCATCTGCGGATCATTTCCCAGTCTTCGCGATTTCCGCTACCGGAACGACCCCAGACTGTGTAGCCCTGAAAGTCATGACGCAAGCGGTGACCCGTCCAGGGATTTACCTTAGCGTTATTATTCCAGGAAGGATTCCCCGGATCAGCGAAATCCGGCTTAAATTCATCGGGGAATTCAGGGGGCCAACCGTTGTTTATATAATCTGTGGGATCACTATCAAGTCCGGGGATAAAAGTTTCACTTGTGGATCTTTGCCAACCGATATCAGCGGTCGAGACATTCTGTACATCATAAGAGAATTCAGAGCGATTGTCCCAATAAAGATCAATTCGATTTCCATCTTCTACCATTTCGGCATAAAGATTGGGGATATCAGGAGGCCCGGGGGCATGGTAATGCGGGAATGTATCCGGCAAAACCACGGTGATCAGATCTTGAGCTTCGCCGTAGATTGTCTTGGCCCAGGTGGCAGAACGTTTCAGGTCTTCTTTGTTATCACCGGGGAATACGGCAACCACAATCTTCATAGTCTTGTCCGGAGCCAGATTCCAACGTGCGGCTGGATCGTCATATTCAGGAGTACCCGGCTGAGCTCCATAGAAAGAGAAGAGAAAGCGGGTATCATTCGGAACAGGCTGTTCGAATTCCATTGTATCATCCGATTCAGGGCGCAAGGGAGAAAACTTGGCGGTATTCGGGTTACGACCGGTGAGCAGCCAATACTTTTCATTGGCAGTGCGCGGGTTGCTGGTATCCAGACTTCTGGCACTTGAGTCATCAGGGCCATCCCCAACTTTCCAGTACCAACAGTGAAATTCCAAGACATCCGGATCCGGGGTACAGACACGGGCGCCAACCAGACCGGTGGTGAGTCCACCATCGCCATCAGCATCACGGGTATAGGCAAATTCATAGCCTTCGCCTTTTACGTAACCGGAAACGTCGTCTGCGGCCTTTTCTCTGCCCCAGGATTGGGGACCGACGTCACAGTCCATATAGATACCCATGGCACAATCCATAAGCGTATCTTCATGATTCATATTTGTGATATCAAATTCTACATAAACCAGATTTTTGATATAGTCATAGCTCCATTGATAACTCATCTGACGCACGAAAATGTTCAGAGGATAGTGCTTGGTTCCAGAGCTGCGGCTGCCATAATCCCGGTCCCCTTCGGTACCGAAAGGACAGTAATCATAATAATAGGAAATAAAATCCTGTTCGGAAACCGGAGCACCGTCTTCGTCAAAGCGCCCGTCGCCATCGTCATCATAGCGGGCACTAAAAGCACGACTGGTAAAGCTACGATCCGAAAGGTCCATAAACCCAAGCGGGAACCAGATTTCCAGGGTTTTGGGATCATCTAAAATAGCAAAATCAGTGGTACCCATCTGATGGATATATTTTGAGCCAAAAGCACTGAATTGAGAAGGGAGCTCACTTGCCTTCCTGAAGGGGAAGGTATAGCCCACAAAGTCTTCATCGACCAAGCCGTCGCCATCGTCATCTACTCCGCGTTGCTGAGTTCTGACGGAAGCAGAGGCGATCTGATCCAGAGCATTGTAAAGATTATAACTCTCTGCATAATCGGTATTGGCTACCAAAAGCGGATTGTATGCCGGTAAGAGTTCATAGTTATCAAGATCACCATCAAATCCAACCGTTACCAAAGTATCGATAACAGGGTGGCTGAGCATACTGGGGTCCCAACCCTCTTGATCCTCATAAATCAGCGTATCATTAATTGCTGAGGGTGGATATACTTTCCAATACAACTTCCGGTTCAAAGCGTCTCGACGCTGCTTTTTTGCACCAAACCACAAAGCTCCCTGGTAAAGATAATCTATACCGCTGCCTCCAGGATATTCCAAAGAGGGATAGCGGGGGACTATGTCATCACCGGAGCCAAAGAAACCATAGTTACTGACTCTAAGCCAAATGTTTCCGACGTTGTGATATTTGGTCAAATCCAGTCTTTTGGTTCCGGACGATGGTTCTGCCTTTGCTGCAAATGCAATACTCACGGAAAAGAGACTCAGCAATAGCAGACAGAACACAAATTTATTATACTTCATTAAACACTCCTGGATTACTTCAAGGTAAATTCAACCGGGATAATCAGCAGCACGTCAACAGGGTGACCACTGCTTCTACCGGGTTGAAATTTAATTTTACGCACAGCTTCCACGGCAGCTTCATCGAGGCCACCGGGAACCGAACGTTTCACATGTATTTTGCGGACAGAGCCGTCTTTCAGCACTTCCACTTCTAAAACCACAGTCCCCTGCACTTTGTTACGTTTGGCAAATTCAGGATAGACCGGGGAAATTTTGCCTATCACCACTGGTGGTTCATCATAAGGCACAAAATTAACCGGTGTTTCATCCATCTGAGACAGGCTGGCAGACGTTGTGGAACTTATATTGCCGATCTCTGCGATAGCACGATCGTAAGCGGCCAAATCCACTTCTTCAGTACCCAGCTCATCACTGATAACCAGTGGAATATCGATATTCACTTCGGCTTCGGGAGGTTCTATTTTCTCCCGTTCTTCCATGGGGATATCCACAAGTTCCAGCGTCTGGGACTTAAAGACCTGTTTGCGTACTTCAATTTTGGGAGTAACCATCATCGCAAAGAGCACCATCGTGAGCGCCAACGCAACAGCCTTACTAAACTGGCTGTCGGCTTGGTCTTTCCAATCTGTATGGGTATTTTTCATCTTTGCCTCCTAATCCGCCCGTTTTTGTGTTTCAAAGGCCACCACCAGGGTTTGTGCATCCTGGAGCTGGCGCAACACATCGGACATTACTCCGTATTTAGTTTCCCGGTCAGTTCTAAAACAAACTACTAACTCGGGATCTTCTTCTTTCTTTCGGATCAGAGTGGAAGAGACAAATACGTCTTCCGAGCTCTCTATCCGAGTGGGTATATCATCGATAAGAATAGTCTCATCCCTCATCACATAGATGGTGGTGGTATGATTTCTGGGAACACGTTCAATGCTTTCAGCTATAGGCCAGCGATCCCGTTCCACCCAGAATATCTTTTCCTGGACAAACACGGTGCTAACCATAAAGAACAAGAGCAGCAGAAATGCTATATCTGACATCGACGAGGTAGGGATATCTGCTTCGCGACTTCGTTTACTTTTAATATTCGCCATTTCTTTCTCCTAATTTGTCGATAGTGAGATCTTTTCGATATTGGCCGCTTTGAGGCGGTCCACTACACGGATCATGTCATTGTATGTAGCTTCACGATCCGTGATAATCTTAAAGATCATCTGCTGGTTTATTCTCAGTTTTTGTTGAATCAGCACATCCAGCTCTTCGCTTTCAAGCATGCGGGGAGCTTCGTTATTTATTGCCAGTCTTCCATCTTGTGTGATCTGCAAACGGGTCATTTCATTCTCTGTGAGAGTAAGGCTCTGAGTCTGCTCAGAACCTTCCGCGGTTGCCTGAGGGAGGACTATCCTAATCCCTTCTTTCACGTCGAACTTTGTAGTCGCCATGAAGAAGACGATTAAGAGGAAGGCAATATCAGACATCGACGAAGTCGGGATCTCTGCCTTAGCTTTCCTTTTGCGTCCTATTTTCATTGTTTTCTCCTCAAGACTTAAAGCATCGCTTCAATTACTTTTTCAGTTGCCTTTTGCATGTCAATCACCAGGCCATCGACCATGGTGGTAAAGATGTTGTTAAAGAACTGTACAGGAATAGCCACGATAAGACCAAATTGAGTGGTAATCAAAGCAATTTTGATCCCGCTGGCTACAATGGTCGCATCCACAGCACGCGCTGCCGCAATGGCGTCAAATGCACTGATCATACCAGACACTGTACCCAAGAACCCTAACATGGGGGCCAAGGTAATGGTCGTGGATAGTTCGATAAAGCCTTTTTCCAAATAGCTCATCTCGATCATAGCGGCATTTTCAATGGATTTTTCCACTGATGTAACGCCTTCTTCAGCCTTCAGCAGACCAGCATAAATAATAGCTGCCACAGGACCACGGGTGTTTTTGGCAAGCTCCACAGCTTCTTTATATTTCTTAGCTTTGACTAAGGGAACTATCTTGTCAAGGAAATTATTGAGGTTGATCTTGCCATATATAAGAGCGATAAATTTCCAGATAATGTATGCCAAGCCATATAATGCAACAATGATGATGGGCCACATGCCCCAACCACCATCTTTAAACCATTTTACCATTCCGCTGCCAAACACCAGTTCGGCAAAATTCTCCATTCCGCCACCGTTGGTCGCAGCAGCGGCTTCACCGACTGCTTCCTGCGCGAAGGCCATACCCGGGATTACCAGGCTTATAAGCACTACGAGCAGCATTATGTATGAGAATTTTCTCATTTTATGATTCCTCCTTGGAATAATTTAGAAATTAAAAGACACACCGAGCGTTACGCCACGATAGGTGTCAACATTATAAGGATTATTGACTGCGAGTCCGTGTGTGAATGCCACTTCAGGATAGGTGAATTGCACCATATCATCTTGAAGATCCGCACCATCGTCACGGGGATCGCCGGTTTTGGGATAAACTCTCAAGACGTTTTTGGTCTTAAAGAGATTTTCCACATCTAAAAATACCCGGATATTACTGCCACCAGGAAGCCGGAAGCCCTTGGCTATTCTGGCATTGGCCTGATGGGTATAATCCATACGTTTGCTGTTTGTATCCAGCATGGCATTACTCTCGGCACTCTGAGGAGTATAGGGAGCGCCAGAGACAATGCTCCAGTTTATATTGGCTGAAAAGTCATCCAAAGGAAGGATGAAATTTGTGAAGGGAACGAAGAATTCTTCTCCGCGGCCAATACGGAAAGTATAGTTGACAGACGCGTTATGACGCACGTCCCAGTCCAGCGGAAATTCGCGCAGAGAGGTATTTTCATCCTGAATCACGGTGCTGGAATTGTTACCCTGAGCCCAAGCCAGAGAATAAGCGATACTCCAGGTATTGAAGTTTGAGAGTATCTTCTCGAGCTGCATGTCCAGGCCACGGGCAGAGCCGTAGTCTTCAGAGATAAAGCGATACCAGGCCACGCTTTCTTCGCCCACCTTACGTTCGCGCATTGTGCTCACGTAGTTATAAAGGTTTTTATAATAAGCAGTCATATCCAGGACATAGTCATCACTGATCTGATGAGACAGACCCACTTCGTAGGTTACCGTGATTTGCGGCTCCAGAGTGGGATTGCCCACAGTGATCGCTACGTCAGAGATATTTGCATCTTGCGGGGTTTTGGAGGTGAAAATATACTGGAATTGCGGTAATTGGTTCTGATAGTTATAAGCAAAACGCAGTACATCACGCTCTGTGATCGGGTGAGATACACCCAGCCGTGGAGATACCATCATTTGGAAAGTATCTTTTTTGTCAAAATCACGGTTGGAGAAATTGCCGTTATCCTGCAAAATCTTGTAGCTGGAACCGAGGTACCAGAAGTCAAGACGTAAGCCGGCATTCACGATCATGCCTTCCCATTCCATTTTATCCTGCAGATAATAAGCCGCCTGCCAGGGAGTGGCTGAATAGCCATCACGTTTCCCGGAAGAGGCCTTGGCAGCATTGTAATAATCCAGAGGCTTGTAAATGGGCACAAGATCGTTTACCGTGAGAGGCACAGCAATCGCGGATTCTAAACCATACAGAGCATCGGGAAGATAGTCTGGATCTGCATTGAAATTATCCACGTCATCTTGGGAAAGAGCATATATGCCACGCAGATATGCCTGTCTCCGGTCCTCATAAATGGTGAGGAAGTTCTGCAATTGGTTTTTCTGAATATCGTGAGAAATAATTTCGATACCAGTCTTGGCAAGATGAGTTTGACTGAGTTGCCATTCCAGGTCCGAACGGAAGTTCACGGTAGTAGTCTGATCATCGATAAAATTGGTATATATAGTACCGGGAGCGTAGAATCCGGGAATCACGCGAGTGTTTTCCTGGCTCTCAAGACGGTACTGCCAGCGATTTGCAGGCAGGAAACCATAGTCATACACGCCATCACCATCGTCATCTACTGAAGCATAGCCATATCTTCCTCTTAAGGCCAGATCGATGTAATCAGCCCCGGGGTTGTCTGGATCTACTTCCATGTATAGATAATCATTGCGATCGATTCCGCGTGGAGCCTGACTGGTTTCTTTGCTGTAATAGCTTGCTTTCACCTTGAGGTTCATAGTAGGGCCAAACATATGATCATAGGTTCCAATGTATTGACGTTGTTCAGTTTCGCTTTCAGCATAATGTTGCAAAGCGTAACGCCAGGCATAGGATCCGCCAGGGCTAAAAGGTCTATTGTAAGTCCTGTCGCCTCGCAAGGCAAAGGTGAACTTTTGACCCTGATTCAGATCATACTTGGTCTTGAGGTTGATATTGTAACTGTTATAGTTCCTGTTACCGACGTCGATACCCAGGAAATTGTCTCTATCACTATAAGGATCGTACTTAGGATAAGTAGAGCCTAAAATGGTGAGGCCGTTGTACACATAGTCTTCGTTAGGATCAGTTACATAAAGGTCTTTGTAACGGCCATCCAGCCATTCGCCGGCACCGTTTAAGTAAAAGGTAAGACGTTCCTTAAGACCCTGAGAAGCAAACGGAATTATAGGGCCACCCACGGCAAACTTGAGGACATCAGAATTACGGCCTTCGCCAATAATATGGTCTGTATTGTACTCCAATTTTCCGGAAAAATAGGGATCACCGTCTTTGGTAACGATATTAACCACACCGGATTGAGCATTGCCAAATTCTGCCGGAAATCCGCCAGTCATGACCTTCATATCCTTGATGGCGTCTGTATCCACAGAAAGGGCACTACCGCCATCGACAGGGTCTGATACGCTCATACCGTCCACGGTAAAATTCACTTCATTGGCACGTCCGCCACGGATATGAAGCTCACCGCCAATGTTTGTAACTCCTGCTTGCAGGGATACAATTCCGGCTATATCTGAAACAGCAGAATCGGATAGGCCTTCCATCTCAATCTGCCGCGAGGAACCGGTACGGTCTCGCTCCACCCTATCCTGTTCGGCTTCCACATAGACTGTGGCCGCGAGAACTCCCGGGCGATTCATTGTGGGTGATAGGTTTGCGGTTTGTCCCACTTGGACTCTTACATTTTGAAACACCATTTCATCGTAACCGACTAATGAAAATCTCACGGTATAAGATCCTGGAGGGATGTTGATAATGATGGCCTGACCTTTTTCGTTGGTCTGGCCTCCGGTAATACGTTGAGAACCGGACATTACCACGACATTGATAAATTCTAACGGACGACCTTGCCCATCGCGTACGCGAACGGCAAGACGACCTGTGGTCTGCGCTTCGAGGCATCCGATACCAACGAGCAACACTATTAGCAGGATCAATGCAGTTTTTCGCATCGATAGACCTCCCTTCATCCTGACTTATTTACTTTTAAAAACATCTTAAATATAAGGTCCGCCTCAAAAAGCAAAAAGGCTTTCCTCTTAAAACTCTTAATATCTGAACTGAAAAATCAGTCAAGCAGTTTTTTTCATTATCTTGGTATTTGTATTTTGGCAGAGCACTAATTGCCTTGCAAAAAGACATAGTTAGAGATATCATTTGAATGTTACTCGGTCTGTAGCGGTGGAAGAATAAAGTTCTCCCAAGCGTAGAGTGACATGCTGATTTTGCAGCTTATCCGCCAGATTGGGGCTCACCACACAAATCATCCCAATACCCAGATTAAAGGTTTGGCGCATTACTTCTGTGCTCACATTGCCACCTTTTTGAATAAGGTGAAAAAGAGCGGGAATTTTATCTTCAGGCAGATTGATTTCGGCGCCCAAGCCCTCTGGAAGTACCCGGCTCAGATTGCTGGCTATACCACCACCGGTGATATGAGCCATAGCTTTAAGACCGGGATCCTGCAGGTAGGGACGCAAGATGGGCAGATAGCTCTTATGCACGGCAAGCAGCTTTTCAGCCAGGGTGCCGGAGAGCTCCTCTATATAGGAATCCACCTTCAGCCCCATTTTCTCAAACAGAACTTTGCGGGCTAACGAAAAACCATTGGTATGCAGCCCGGTAGAGGGCAAACCTATAAGCTGATCTCCTGCCTGTACAGTACTGCGGGGCAAGAGCTGAGCTTCTTCCACCAAGCCCACGATGGTGCCCGCCAGATCAAAATCTTGCTCCTGGTATAGTCCCGGCATTTCTGCCATTTCGCCACCAATGAGAGCGCAAGAATTTTCTTTGCAGGCTTTCACAAAACCATCTATAATCTGTGAGATAACGTCTTCTTTGAGTTTTCCCACACCTATGTAATCCAGGAAAAACTGGGGCAGGGCTCCCTGCACCAGGATATCGTTTACGCAGTGATTCACCAGGTCCTGGCCCACGGTGTCATACACTTTGGCACGGATGGCAACGAGCAGTTTCGTGCCCACTCCATCTGTGCTGGAAACCAGGATTGGGTTTTCCCAAGCGGCTTTATCCAGCCGGTACAATCCCCCAAAACTGCCCAGTTCACTTAAGACATTGGCATTAAAGGTAGAGCGTACCCGATCTTTGATCGCTTTTACGGCCTTCTCTCCAGCTTCGATATTCACTCCGGCAGATTTGTAATCCACCGGTTTTATCTTGTTATTTGGCATATTGTTTCCTTGTCTTGACCGTTTTATTTACGATCGATCTTTCTATATGGTAGCTCAAGGTGCTTGCTCCGGGGATTCCACCATCGTGGTATCCTGCACTTGCGCGCTGGGCTGCGAGCTTGTGCTTCCCGTGTTTTGCAGCACCTTCATACCATATATAAGGGCTATCAAGATCGCAATCATCACTATGAGCTTGGGCCAGTTATAGCCCCTTTTCCGTCTTTGGCTCCAGTGATCTTTGATCTCTTCGTTCAGGTCGTTCACGCCTTGATTTTCCCTAAGAATTCGGCAAATTTGCGCACGCCTTCGGTGATGTTATCCATGCTGTTGGCATAAGAGAAACGTACTGTTCCATCTTGTCCAAAAGCACCACCTGCCACCAAAGCTACATGATATTTTTCCAGCAGCTGATCGCAGAATTGATAAGCATCTTTGATTCCGGCTTTGTTATTTTGCAGGTACCATTCGATATTTGGCATTATGTAAAATGCACCCTGCGGTTTTTTACAGGTAAGATGAGGAATTTCCTTCAAGAGGCCATAGATATAATCGCGACGCTGTGAAAATTCTTTGCGCATGGCTTCGATGGAGTCATCTTCATCGTTCAATGCAGTCACACAAGCTTTCTGAGTGATGGAGTTCACACAAGATGTGTAATGCCCCTGCACCCGGCCTGCTGCACTGATAATGTGGCTGGGACCTGCTGCATAACCCAATCTCCATCCGGTCATGGCATAAGCTTTGGACACGCCGTTTATCACCACGGTTTGTTCCTTGATTTCGGGTCCCAAAGAAGCGATGGAAATGTGCTTTACACCATCATAGACCAAACGCTCATAAATTTCATCTGAAATCACCATGATTCCATGTTCCACGCAAACTTTGGCAATCGCTTCCAGTTCTTGGCGTGAATACACAGCGCCTGTGGGATTATTGGGAGAATTCAGGATCAGAACTTTGGCACAGGGACTTTCTTTGATAGTTTGAGCCAAGACCTCAGCCTCAATTTTATAACTGTTTTCTTCCCGGGTTGGGATATATACCGATTCTGCGTTTGCCAAAAGAGCCTGGTAAGGATAGCTCACCCAATAAGGTTTGGCCATCAGGACCTGATCATTGACATCGCAGACCGCGGTGAGCACATTCAGAATAGAGGCTTTGGCTCCCGGAGAAACCAAAATATCCTTGGGCGTATAGTCAAGCCCGTTTTCTCTTTTAAATTTGTCGCAAATAGCCTGGCGTAATTCCACGATGCCTGGATTGGCAGTGTAACGCGTAAAATTGTCATCAATGGCCTTATGAGCGGCATTTTTGATGTACTCCGGAGTATTGAAATCCGGTTCTCCCACACCGAAGTTTATCACTTCGATGCCTTGGGCTCTCATCTGACCCGCTTTGGCAGTCATGCTCAAAGTCGGCGAAGGTTTGATTAACTTGGAACGATTTGACAGCTTAATAGCCACCTTAACTCTCCTATATTTCTTTATTTTTTTGACATTAATAAAACGAGGATAGACGTATTGACGATATCCTGCACGGTACATCCGCGGGACAGATCGCAGATCGGAGCTGCCAATCCTTGGATGATGGGGCCGATAGCTTCGTATCCACCCAGGCGCTGCACCAACTTGTAACCGATATTGGCAGCTTGCAGATCCGGAAAGACCAAAGTATTGGCATGTCCGGCCACTTTGCTGTGTGGCGCTTTGCTCTTTGCTACTTCTTTTACAATGGCAGCATCCAATTGCAGCTCTCCATCATAGCTAAAATCTACTTTGCGCTGGTCCAGGACTTTCCTGGCATCCCGCACTTTTTCCACTAATTCATGTTCAGCGCTACCTAAAGTAGAGAAGGACAAAAGAGCCACCAGCGGTTCATCTGAAAGAATCAGGCGACGGCTTTGGGCAGTGGAACTGGCGATATCCGCCAACTGTTCGGGAGTAGGATTGGGCACCACGGCGCAATCCGCAAAAAGATAGGTTTCCTCTCCCGCTTTGGGAGACACCATAATAAAGCAGGATGATACTGTTTTGAGCCCGGGCATCACGCCCACCACGTGCAAAGCAGAGCGCAGTACATCCGCTGTGACATTTGCCGCTCCGGCTACCATACCGCTTGCGTGCCCTTGTTTTACCATCATGGCACCAAAATAAAGGGGATTTTGCATGGTGATTTGAGCATCTTCTCTGCTCATACCTTTTTCCTTGCGCCGCTCGTATAAAGCTTCCGCAAAAGCATCCAGATCAGCGCTGCTCGCGGGATCTATGATCTTGCAGGCAGACAGGTCATACTTACACTTTGCTGCCTCGGCCAGAACCTGGTCTTTTTTGCCCAAGAGCACCACTTTTGCGATCTTCTGGGCACAAATCTCGGCGGCAGCTTCCAAGGTGCGCTTATCATTTGCTTCGGGTAAAACTATGGTGCCATCAATAGCGATGGCTCGTTTTTTCAAAACTTCTAAAATGTGCATTTATTCTCCAACTGTTTGGTTTTCTACTACGATTAAGGCTAAATCCGCCATGCGGGTAAATTCATCCCGGATAGCTGCCAAAAGAGCGTAACGATTTTTTCTGAGCGCTTCATCATCACAATTTACCAGTACCTTATCAAAGAAATGATCGATGAAACTGCCAAATTCTACCAGTCTCAGCAGACCCCCGGCATAATCCTCTGAATCCAAAGCTTCGGTGATTCTGCTGTTCAGCACGCCCAAAGCCTTGTGCAAATCCTGTTCCGCTTCGTTATCAAAAAGTTTGGTGTCCAGTTTTACAAAAGACTTTTCCTTTTGAATGATGTTTGCTACGCGCTTGAAACCAATCACCAAACGGACAAAATCTGCTTCCGCTTTCAGCTTTTGTAAAGCCTGAGCCCGGGCAATGAGATCCGGCAAATGTGCAACATCCACATGCATTACACTGGCCACCACATCATAGCTGATACCCAATTCTCCCAAAAGCCAGCTGATGCGCTGTTTGAAAAAAGACTTAACTTTGGCCGCAGAATCCTCTTCCACTGTCACTTTTTCTTGAAGTATTGCCAAAGCATAGTCGATCAAGGCCATCAGATCGATGTTCCAAACGCGGTCTGCCAGAATTTGCACCACACCTGCTGCGGCTCTGCGCAAGGCAAAAGGATCTTGACTGCCGGTAGGCATAAGACCCACTCCAATGATTCCGGCCACGGTGTCCAGCTTATCCGCAATGGCACAAATGGCGCCGCCTTCACTTTGAGGCAGATTGTCATTACTGCCTCTGGGCATATAATGTTCATAGATGCCTTGGGCAATTTCGGGATCCTCGCCATGGGCCAGGGCATATTGCATGCCCATATAACCTTGTAATTTTGTAAATTCTTTTTCGCCCAACATCAGAGTCACCAGATCAGCCTTGCAAAGTTTTGCGATCCGCATTGCTTTGTTTTTCTTGTTTTCGTCCTGCTTCAGCTCTTCTGAGATATATTCGCAGAGGCGAATCAGGCGTTCTGTCTTGTCTGTAAGTGTGCCCATTTGGGATTGGAAGACCACGTTCTGGAGTTTGGGCAGATAATCTTCCAGCGGAAGTTTACTGTCTTCGGTAAAGAACCACAGGGCATCTTCCAGACGTGCGGCTACCACTTTTTCATTACCGGCGCGGATGATGTCATTATATTTGGGATTGCCATTTGAAATAAAAACAAATTTATTGACCAGCCGGTCCTGTTCATCATATACAGAAAAGCATTTTTGGTTCTGACTGATGGTGGAGCTGATTATTTGCTCTGGAAGAGACAGATATCTGGGGTCAAACTCTCCCACCACAGCCTGGGGGTATTCCACCAGATTCGTCACGATATCCAAAAGGCGGATATCTTCTTTGATCTTAAAAGGCTGATCGCTAAAAAGATGAGCACATTGGCTCTCGATCAGCTCTCGCCTCTGCTCACTGTTTACGAGCACCTTAGCTTCCTGCAAGCGTGCTTCATATACTGCAGGAGATTCGATCAGCAGGGGCTTTTCCAAGCCCAGATAGCGATTGCCAAAGCTATGGTTTCCAGCTCTGATGCCAAAGAAATCCAGCTCAATCACCTCGCTGTCCCACAAAGCCACAATCCAGCGGATGGGTCTGGAAAAAGCCAGATCCCGGCTCTGCCAGATCATTTTCTTGGGCAAGGGAATCTCTGGAATGCTTTGCAAAATCCAGTTCCGCAGGATCTCAATAGTGTTTTCTCCTTTCTTCAGAAAGCTTACAGCCAAAAATTCGCCCTTTTCAGTCTTCTGGGTAAAAATATCTTCCAGGCTGCCACCGCTCTTCTTTAGGAATCCTGCTCCGGCCCGGCTGAGCTCTCCTTCCTTGGTATAGGCAATGCTCATTGAAGGACCGGCTTTGGTAATTTCGCTATCATTTTGCCGGGCTGGCAAATCATGCGCCCAGATACTCAGGCGGCGAGGGGAAGAGCCAATCTTGATCTCACCACAGCTCAAATCCTTTTCCTGCAACATCTTTTCAAATGCTGTCTTTAGGAATCTGATGGCTGGCTGGATCACGTTCTCAGGCAGTTCTTCTATGCCTAATTCGAATAAGAAAGAGTGCAAATATCTGTCCTTTGTCTATTTACTAAAATTGTAATTCACGGTTATTTGATTGATAAGGCCTAAATCTCCATAAGATGCAAGAGCATAATCCAAACCAAAGTTACCAGTCTTCCAACCCAGGCCAAGGCTGCCGCCGCCCAGATAACCCAGGAAGCTGCCCATATGATAATCTGCGGCATTGCTTTTGAGGCCGGCCCTGAGAGCCAGACTGGGATACAGGGAATATTCCAGTCCCAAACGTACCAGAACTTGCTCGCCACTTACTTTGCCAATATCCATTACAGCGACCAAATCTTCACGCATTTGCAGAGATAATCCCGCGCCAAAGGTGAGCGGTAATTTTTCTTTGTATTTTTCTTTGGTATAGTATGAGCTCTGGTATCCGACATTGCGAACACTGAGCCCCACTTTAACTTTTTCGTTGACCGTATGATGGATCACACCCACATCTGCCATCAAAGCTGTGGCATTGGCGTCATCTATGCTGTCAAAGACAAACTTCACGCTCGCCCCAAGATCCAGCGCCGGGCTGATATAGTGAGCCATGGAAGCTGAAGCCACCAGGCTCTGTGCGCCAAAGCTGTCTCCGGTTTCAATCAAATCTCCGGAAGGGCTGATTTCGGTGCGGTCCATATTTCCACTATTCCAGTAGCGCAAACTGCCACCATAAGCCATAAAGATATCTTTGGGATACACATAATCTATGCTACCACCCCCACTGCCTACAAAATGATTCATTACGGTGGCAGACAACGTAGTGTTTGGCGCCCGTAAGATGGCAGCGGGATTGAAAGTGAGCGAGCCGGCATTTTCAGTGAGTCCGGTCACAGCACCGCCCATAGCCATAGCTTTGGCGTTATAAATAAATTTCAGAGTATCAAAGCCGGTATTTCCGGCGTTTTCACTCTGGGCGACCAGCGGCACGAGGCTACTGAGCAGCAGCAGTGTTAATAATATCTTGCATTTTTTGAACATGTTCAAATAACTCCCGATCAGAGTTTGATCCGAGCAATTTAGCCCGGTTTTTATCCTGTCTAAGATGTTCTGACAGGCTGCGAAGGATGCGCATGTATTCTTGGTTCGAATTTTGCGGCACTGCGATCATAAAGACCAGATTCACCGGTTCGTTGTCCACTGCCCCAAAATCCAAGGCTTCTCTGAGCATGCAAACTGCTATTTTCAAGCAATTTACCGTAAGATCCCGGGCATGGGGAATGGCTATCCCGCGTCCTATGCCGGTGCTCATGATCTCTTCACGACCTTTCACAGCGGCCAGATAGCGATCTGGAAAGCTCAGGCACCCGCTCTCTGAAAGCAGCTCTGCCATATAGTCCAGACACTCGCCTTTATTTTTGAAAGCATCCACGATGCGTACTAATTCTTGCTTAAATAGTGCATTCATCTTCTATCCACATACTTAGTAAAGGGGCATTATTTAGAACCCCACCTTATAGTCAATCAAATTCTCCTCGGCAAGCGCAAAGTAAACTCCGAGCCTTGGTTTAGTTTGCTATCCACCTGAATCTCGCCATCCAGAAGTCTTACAAAATTATCTACCAGAATGAGGCCCAATCCGCTCCCGCTTTCATTTGCGGTGCCATATTGCCTGTGTTCGTTATCAATTTTGAATATCTTGGGCAGGTACCGGCGCGGAATGCCAATCCCATGGTCCTTTACGCTTACAAAGATATGAGAACTATCGTTTTTGAGCTGAACGATAACTTTACTTTGGGGATGTGAGTATTTCAGTGCATTTGAGATCAGATTTCTTAAGACTGAGGAAAGCATCCGGATATCACTTTCTACCATGCAATCTGTTTCATACTCAAAAACAATCTCAATTTGTTTTTGTACGGAAGATTTGCGATAATGATCTATGGCATATTGTATGATCTTGATGAGTGAGATGATTTCTTTCTGAATCTTCAGCTGTCCGGTTTGCAATTTTGCCCAATCCAGGAGATTCTCTAAAAGCGTAAAAACCCCACGGGCAGCACTGTTTACCTGCAATAAGACGTCCTCGATCTCGGCCCTGCCAAGACTGTCGTAATTATCCGCCGCAAATTCTGAGAGCGAGATGATGGCATAGACTGGATTCTGTAAATCGTGCGCTACCAGAGAGAAGAAATGGTCTTTGGCAGCATTGAGCTGAGCAAGATTCTCTGCGGCTTTTTTCAATTCCTCTTCGGCTCGATGCTGAGCCGATACATCCATGACAAACCCATCCAGGAAAGCTACATCGTGCTTACGATCATAAACCGCATTGCCTTTTTCTAAAACCCATTTTATTTCTCCGTTTTTGCAGACAATCCGGTATTCAAATTGATATTGTTTATGTATCTGAACCGCGGCATCTATGGCACTGCGAACCAACGGCCGGTCTTCTGCCAAAATCAGATCGTTATAGCTCAGCGAGGCATTATCGAGCAAATCATCGGCACGATAACCGGTCAAATCTGCACAGCCCTCTGAGATAAACAGCATTGACCACTCTGTATCGTTTTTGCACCGGTAAGCCATGCCCGGAAGATTGTGCATTAGGTTGGGCAATAAGCTCGGACCTATCCCCTTGAGCAAGGTTTTATCCAGCTTCGGTATGGGTTTTACATTAATGATCTTTTCTAACTCTTCCATAGTATTCACAAAATGACAATACTGCAAAAAGTGTCAAGCTGGAATTTTTATATGCTGCCAGGTGTCAATCAGAGACTGTTCAATTCCTCTCCCCAAGTCACGCCACTTTCTTTACACTTTAAGGTTAAATAAGTGGGCAAAGCCTATTCCAATCCGTATTATCCAGGCATAATGCCTGCAAAGCGAGAACGGGACGCTATTTTAGACATCAACTTGGGATAGAGGGGCTTAGCTG